>NZ_JBSFRK010000005.1:0-82885 GCF_053589195.1 Streptomyces sp. NPDC003379
GCCGACGACCCGGAGGGCTCCACGCTGGTCATGGCCCACTGGACCTACGCCGGACACGGCCACACACCCGGCGAATCCTGGCTCGCCCAAACCATCGCTGAGGGCATCCGCACCAACCGCGAAACCGCACGCGAAGCACTCGCCGACATGACCGATCTGGCAGAGGGGGACTGGTGACCGTGGATCGACTTCTGACCGTGCAGCAAGCCGCTGAGCTTCTTGGCACGAGCGTGCGGTTTCCCCGTCGGTTGATCGAGGAACGCCGGATTACGTTCGTCAAGGTCGGGCGGCATGTCCGCATCCCTGAGAGCATCCTGTCCACCTACGTTGCTGAGCACACCGTTCAGCCGGTGAGGGCTCGATCTGCCGCGCTGCGGGGGGTTGCCTGATGGCGAACAACCAGGGCAGGCGGCGCCGGTTCGGCTCGGTGCGACAGCTCAAGTCCGGTCGCTGGCAGGCACGCTACCGCGACCCGAACACGGGCCAGCTCCGCAGCACGGAGGACACGTACGCCACCAAGACGGATGCCGAAGTGGTCCTGACTCACATCGAGGCGGACATCACCCGTGGCCAGTGGTCGGACCCTGACGCGGGCAAGGTCCACTTCGGGGAGTACGCCACGGCGTGGATCAAGGATCGGAAGCTGGCTGCCCGTTCGAGGGAACGTCACGAGTCGGTGATCCGACTGCATCTCATGCCGACGTTCAGTGAGCGACCGCTGTTCTCGATCACGACAGCCCAGGTCCGGGCCTGGCGGACTACGCGCCTTGCGCGGACCGGTGAGCCCACCGTGGTCAAGGCTTACCAGATCCTCCGCGCCATCCTGAATACGGCCGTGGATGACGAATTGATCCGGCGCAACCCTTGCCGGATCAAGGGTGCCGATCGTTACGACGTGCCAGAGCGACCCGTCCTGACCGTGGCTGAGGTGTACGCCGTGGCCGACGCGATCACCCCGCGCTACCGGCTGCTCGTGCTTCTGGCGGCCTTTACGGGGCTGCGTTTCGGGGAACTGGCTTCGCTGCGTCGGCGGGACATCGATGCGGCGAACGCCGCGCTCATGGTCCGGCGCTCACAGGCGGAGATGCAGACCGGAGCACTCTTCGACAAGGCGCCCAAATCCGATGCCGGAATTCGGCCGGTGGCCTTTCCGACCGAACTTCTGCCGGACGTGAAGCAACATCTCGACGCCTACGCCGGGCCAGGCCGCGACGGGCACGTCTTCCTCGGCTCTCAGGGCGGACAGCTCCGACGGAGCAACTTCCGGGATGACTGGATCAACGCACGAAGGAAGGCGAGGATCGCGGCTGGCGTTCACTTTCACGATCTTCGGCATACCGGGAACACGCTCGCTGCGTCCGGCGCGAGCCTGCGGGAGCTGATGACCAGGATGGGCCACAGCACCCCCCGGGCAGCGCTGATCTATCAGCACGTGGTCAGCGGCCGTGATCGTGAGATCGCCGATCGGCTTGGCTCGATGATCCGCAAGACGCGGGGAGGGGCGGGCTCCTAGCGGACCTTGTGGCACGAGTGTGGCACGGCCGCGATCATGGCAAAGGGCCAGTTCGAGAGGATCAAGCCTCTGAACTGGCCCTTAGTCGCGTGCCCCCGGCAGGATTCGAACCTGCGACACCCGCTTTAGGAGAGCGGTGCTCTATCCCCTGAGCTACGAAGGCCGGGCATGGTGGCGCGGGTCCGGACGGACTGCGGCACCGCCGTCAGTGTAGCGGGTGGTCGTTTCGGGGCCGGGGGGTTGTCCGGAGGCGGGGTGGAGGTGGTCGGGGGCGAGGTTACTCGATGACCAGTTCCACCGGGATGTTGCCTCGCGTCGCCTTCGAGTAGGGGCAGAACTCGTGGGTCTTCTTCAGGAGGTCCTCGCCCGCGGGGCCCTGCAGGTGGTCGGGGAGTTCCGCGCGCATGACCACGGCGAGGCCGAAGCCGCCGTCGGTGTCCTTGCCGATGCTGACCTCGGCGGTCACCGAGACGTCCGAGACATCGATCTTCTCCTGGCGCGCGATGTTGCCCATCGCGCTGGCGAAGCAGGCCGCGTAGCCCGCGGCGAAGAGCTGCTCGGGGTTGGTGCCCTTGCCGTTGCCGCCGAGGGCGGCGGGGAAGCCGAGGGGGAGGTCGATCTGGCCGTCGGAGCTGACGGCGCGGCCCTCGCGGCCGTTGGCGGTGGCCACAGCGGTGTACAGCGCGTCCATGGGGTCTCCTCTTCCTGTCCGGTTCCATCCGGTCTCGTCCGGTTTTGTCCGGCCCTGTTCTCTGTGCGGTTGTCGGCCGGTGGCTGCTGGAGCTGCCTGCCGTCCGAAGAAAGTAGAGCATGCTATTTAATTGTGCACAACTTAATTGGGCGCGGTGGGGTCGTTGTAGTGTGGGAGGTATGGAGAACGACGCGAACTACGGGGCCCTGCGCGGTGAGCCCCGTGACGAGGACGACGAGGACGGCTTTCTGCGGCTCGATTCTCAGATCTGCTTCTCGTTGCACGCCGCCGCCCGCGCCTTCAACGGCGTCTACCGTGCCGCGCTCAAGGATCTGGGGCTCACCTATCCCCAGTACCTCGTGATGCTCGTACTCTGGGAACACGGTGAACTGCCCGTCAAGAAGATCGGGGAGCGGCTGCGGCTGGACTCCGGGACGTTGTCGCCGCTGCTCAAGCGGCTGGAGGCTGCCGGGCACGTGGAGCGGCGGCGGAGTGTCGAGGATGAGCGGTCCGTCGGGGTGCGGCTCACCGGGCAGGGGGCGGCGCTCCGGGAGAGGGCTCGTGCCGTGCCTCGTGCCATTGCCACGTCCACCGGGCTTTCGCTGGACGAGATGCGGGATCTGCGAGCCCGGCTCAACGCGTTGACCGCCGCGCTCGACGGGGCCGAGGTCGAGGAAGGGGGCGTGAGGGACTGTGTCCGTTGATGTTGGCGTTCACGTGCACCGGGGTGCCGTGGCCGCCGAGAGCGAACGGTTCGTGGCCCTTCTGGAAGGGGCGGATCTCTCCGTTCCCGTGCCCGCGTGTCCGGGGTGGACCCTGCTTGACCTCGTGCGGCATATCGGGAGCGTGCAGCGGTGGTTCTGTGTTCTTCTGCGGGAGCCTGCGCAGGAGCCGCCAAGGACGCGGGCGGTGGAGTTGGAGCTGCCGGAGTCCGAGGACGCGTACGCCGCTTGGCTCGCCGCCAGTGCGGACCTCGCCGCCCGCGCCTTCGCCGAGGTCGATCCCGACGCGCCCATGTGGGTCTGGGGCGCCGACCCGCACGCCCGGTTCTGGGTGCGGCGCATGCTGCACGAGACGCTCGTGCACCGCACCGACGCGGAGGCCGCCCTCGGGGTGCCGACCGTGATCGACCCGGCGTTGGCCGCCGACGGCGTGGACGAGTTCCTCGTCAATCTGCCCTTCGCCACGCCGTACGCCCCTGGAGTCGCCCAGTTGCGCGGCCAAGGCGAAGTCATTCGCTTCCGGGCTACTGACGTTGGTCAGGAGTGGCTCGTTCAGCTGCGCGCCGATGGGTTCGGCCTCGTCGAGCAAGGGCAGCCGGACGTGGACGCCTCCGTGGATGCCTCCGTACACGCTCGCGCCGCCGATCTGCTTCTGCTGCTCTATGGGCGGCTCGCGTGGGACTCCGGTGCCTACGAAGTCGGCGGCGACGCGGAGCTGCTCGGCCGGTGGTTCGGCAACTCCGCCTTCTGAGACCGCCTTCCGGGCTACGCCCCCCGCGTCAGTACCGGCACCCACTTCTCCAGTGCCGGCTCCTCCGCCAGGTCCGCGAAGGACGCCGTCACGCCGTGGTCGCGGCGCCAGCGGCCGAGCAGGGTCATGAGGCGTACGGAGTCGAGACCGTAGTCGACGAGGTTCTCGTCGGCCGGGATGTCCGCCGGGTCCTCGCCGAGGACGTCGGCCACGTCCGCGCGCAGCTGGTCGAGGGTCAGAGGGGGAGGGGTTGGGGTTGTGGTCATGGTCGCGGTTCCTGCCTTCACGCTTCGTCAGTAGTGGCGGTGCTGGCGGTCGTGCCGCCGAGGCCGGTCGTCGTTCCCGCGTGACCCCCGTGACCCCCGTGGCCCGCCTGGCCCGCGTGACCCTCGTGGCCCCCGTAGCCCCCATGGCCCCCGTCCCCGAAGACCGCCCCCGTCGTCGTGACCACCGCGCACCTGCCCGCCGCCCAGCGCAGCGCCATCGCGTGGTCGTCCGCCGAGAAGTCGGCCACCGCGTCGGCGACCACGAATGCCTGGATGTCCTGCATCCACGCGTCGCAGGCCGTCATCAGGACGCCGATGTGGGCGTAGATCCCGGTGATGACCAGCTGGTCGCGGCCCTGTTCGCGCAGCCGCTCCAGGAGGTCGGTGCGGACGAAGCCGCTGTACTTCCACTTGGTGAGGACCGTCTCGGCGGGCGCCGGGCCGATCTCCGGGGCGATCGCCGCCGCCTGCGCGTCGTCCGGCAGGCCCGGACCCCAGAAGTCCTGCTGGAGGCCGCGTTCCTCGGGGGTCTGGCCGCCGGGCTGCGCGGTGTGCAGGACCGGTACGCCGAGCCGGTCGGCCTGTCGCTTCAAGCCGGCCACGTTGGCGAGGAGTTCCGGCACGGGCGAGGCGTCGCGGTCGTACGCCGACAGGAAGTAGTTCTGCAGGTCGTGGACGAGGAGCACCGCGCGGGACGGGTCGACCTTCCAGTCGACGCGGTTGGCGGGCAGCTCGTCACCCGACGGCATCGGGTACGGGGTGATGGCGGGAAGGGCCATGGTGGTGAGGTGTTCCGATCAGGCTTGCGTGGACGGGGACGGGGACGGGGACGGATGCGGAGCGGAAGCGGGCTGCGCCGACGCCGCCGCCCGTAGGTCCTTCTTGGAGATCTTTCCTACGCCCGTCTGCGGGAAGGCGTCCACGAACTCGACACGGTCCGGCACTTTGTACGCCGCCAGGCCCCGCCCCCGTACGAACTTCTTGACCGCGACCGGCTTCAGCGGCTCGGCGTCGGCGCGCAGGATGACGTACGCGCATGTGCGCTCGCCCAGGTAGGGGTCGGGTTCGGCGACGACGTTCGCGTCGTGCACGGACGGGTGGGCGAGGATGTGGTTCTCGACCTCCTCCGCCGCGATCTTCTCGCCGCCGCGGTTGATCTGGTCCTTCGCGCGGCCCTCGACGACCAGGTGGCCGGTCTCGGTGAGGCGGACCACGTCGCCGGTGCGGTAGAAGCCGTCGGCGGTGAAGGAGCGGGCGTTGTGCTCGGGCGCCTTCCAGTAGCCGCGGATCGTGTACGGGCCGCGGGTCAGCAGGTGGCCGGTCGCGCCCGCGGGCAGGTCGTTGTCCTCGTCGTCGACGATCCGGATCTCGTCGTCGGGGGAGATCGGGCGGCCCTGCGTGGTCACGATCGTCTCGTCGGGGTCGTCCAGGCGCGTGTAGTTGACCAGGCCCTCCGCCATGCCGAAGACCTGCTGGAGGGTGCAGCCCAGTGCGGGCCGCACGCGGCGCGCCGCCTCCTCGCTGAACTTCGCGCCGCCGACCAGGAGCACGTCCAGGCTGGACAGGTCGTACGTCGATGAAGGCGCCGCCTCCGTCCAGACCAGGGCGAGCGGCGGGACGAGGCCGGTGATGGTGACGCCCTCGGACTCGATGAGCGGGAAGGCGGCCTCCGGGCTCGGCTGCGGGCAGAGCACGACGCGGGCGCCCGCGTAGAGCGCGCCGAGCGAACCGGGCGAGGAGAGCGGGAAGTTGTGGGCCGCGGGGAGGGCGACCAGGTACACGGAGTCCGCGTCGACCGCGCACAGCTCGTTCGAGCCGCGCAGCGAGTAGATGTAGTCGTCGTGCGTGCGGGGGATCAGCTTCGGTACGCCCGTCGACCCGCCGGAGAGCTGGAGGAACGCCAGGTCGGAGGGGGCGGGCGGGTCCGGGACGGTCACCGGGTCGACGGGTACGTCGGACAGGGCCTCGAAGGCGCCCGGGTCACCGGCGGCCACGAAGACGTGCCGCAGGGTCGGGACGTCCGCGAGGACCTTCGCCGCCAGGTCGCGGTAGTCGAAGCCGCCGTGCTCGGCGGGGATGACGTACCCGGCGGCCTCGGTGAACTCGCAGAAGTAGCGGATCTCCGTCTCGCGGTGCGCGGGCAGCGCGAAGACCGGCAGCGCGCCGATCCGGAACAGCGCGAAGACCGTCTCGAAGAACTCGGCGATGTTGGGGAGTTGGACGACGACCTTGTCGCCCTTGGCGATGCCCCGGGCGAGCAGGCCCGCGGCCAGGCGGTCGGCCCGCTGGTCCAGTTCGCCGTAGGTCCAGCGGCGGTCCCCGGCGGGGTCGACGATCGCGATGCGGTCGGGGTGTTCGGCCGCGCGGTCGCGGAGCATCCCGCCGAAGGTCTCGCCGCGCCACCAGCCCGCGGCGCGGTAGTGGGCGGCGAACTCCTCGGGCCACATGGGGGCTTCCAGGGCGGCGCTCACAGCTCCGCCCCCACCGCGTTCAGGAACGTACGGAACTTCGCGCCCGTCTCCGCGGTCTCCGCCGCCGGGTCCGAGGCGGCGACGACGCCCGCGCCCGCGTACAGCCGCAGGGAGCGCTCCTCGGCCTCGGCGCAGCGGATCGTCACGACCCACTCGCCGTCGCCGTTGGCGTCGCCCCAGCCGATCATGCCGGTGAAGAAACCGCGGTCGAACGGCTCGGTCTCGCGGATCACCTCGCGCGCCGTGGCCGTCGGGGTGCCGCAGACCGCGGGGGTGGGGTGCAGCGCGCAGGCCAGTTCGAGGGCGGACGCGTCGGGGGACGCGAGGGTGCCGGTGACCGTGGTGGACAGGTGCCACATGGTCGCCGTGCGGATGAGGGTGGGGCGGGCCGGGACGGTCAGGTCCGTGCAGAAGGAGGCGAGCGCCTGGTGCACGGCGTCGACCACGACCGCGTGCTCGTGGAGGTCCTTGGCGGACTCCAGGAGCGCGGCGGCGCGGCGCACGTCCTCGGCGAGGTCGTCGCTGCGGGGCGTCGAACCGGCGAGGGGGTTGGCGACGACCTGGCGGCCCCGGCGCGAGACGAGCAGTTCGGGGCTGGCGCCGATCAGGGTGCGGCCGGGGGCCGTGGGCAGCGCGAAGGTGTAGCCGGAGGGGTCGCGGCGGGCCAGGCGCTGGAGCATCAGGGGGATGTTCAGCGGGGCGGGCGCGGTCAGTTCGAGGGTGCGGGCGAGGACGACCTTGCTGAAGTCGCCGCGCCACATCCGCTCGACGGCGGCGGCCACTCCGGCGCCGTACTCCTCGGGGGCCGGTACCGGGCGGATCTGCCAGTCGGTGGCGTCCGGCGTCTCGGCGGGCAGCGCGATCAGCGGGTCCGCGGTCAACGGCGGCGCGGTGCGCAGCGCTTCGGGGACGGCGAGGGCGGCGGGCGCGGTGTGGTCGAAGGGGACGGCGCCGACGACGTACGGCTTGGCGATCCCGGACCGGCGGGCGTCGGCCAGGGTGGCGGCGACGCGCTGCGGCAGGGGTCTCTCGTCGTGCGGGACGTGGGCGTGGACGCCGCCCTCGGTGAGCAGGGTGCGGGTCGGCGTCGCGAGGAAGCGTTCGCCGGGCGTGTAGGCGTCGAGGAGGGCGGTGGCCGCTCCTACGGCGGGGTGGGCCTGCTCGGCCGTCGTGACGTGCGTGGCGACTTCGGGTGCCGTCGACACGGGGGCTCCATTTCTTGGGGGCGGTGACCCCTGGTTGCTGTACGACTCGGCGGGGCCGGGTGTTCCTACGGGGGGCATAACGCGGGGCGCACGGGTGGGAGGGTGGGAAAGCATCCGCCGCGAAGCGGCGGCCAGAACACCGCGCAAGCCTCAGCGCAGCGTCGCGCCCCCATCGACGTAAAGCTCCTGCAAGGTCACATGCCGGGCCCGGTCCGAGGCGAGGAAGAGCACCGCTTCCGCGATGTCGTCCGGGGAGGCGATCCGGCCGAGGGGAATACCCGTGCGGTACGTCGCCGGGTCACCGTCGATGACGCTGAGCGGCACCTCCGCCTGCCCCTCGGGCCACAGGGCCCGCTGCATCGCCGTATCCGTGGAGCCCGGCGCGACGACGTTGCAGCGCACCCCGCTGCGGGCGATCTCAAGCCCGAGGCACTTGGTGAACATCGTGGCCGCCGCCTTGGAAGCGGCGTACGCGGCCATGCCGGTCCGGGGGATCCCGGCGGCGTTGGAGGCGACGGTGACGATGCAGCCGGAGCCGCGCGCCGTCATGTGGGAGGCGGCGGCGCGCGAGGTGTGGAAGACGCCGGTGGTGTTCACGGCGAAGGTGTCGGCCCAGTCGGCGTCGGTCAGTTCGGCGACGGGCGCGGCGCGCAGGATGCCCGCGACGTTCACGAGGAGGTCGAGGGCGCCGTACTCGCGTACGACGTCGTCGATGACGGCGGTGACGGCGGCGGGGTCCGTGACGTCCATGACGCGCGGCGTGACCGTGCCGACCGAGCCCCGCGAGGCGGCGGCCACTTCGTCGACGCCGTGCGCCGAGCGGTCGGTGGCGACGACGTGCGCGCCGCGGGCGGCGAGCGCGGTGGCCACCGCGGCGCCGATACCCTGGCCCGCGCCGGTCACCAGAGCCGTACGCCCGGCGAACTCGCCCTCGGCCTGCGACTCGTACGGTATGTGCTCAGGCATGTGTGAGCCACCTCCCCCTGCTTTTTAGGTAAGCCTAACCTAACGTATAACTACTGCCCAGAGGTCGCAACGCCGTCACCATAGTTAGGCTAGCCTCACCTTATGCGCATGCCGACCGTGGGCACCACACCCCGAGCACCTCAACCGTCCGGACCGTCGGGCGAGTTGGCCGAAAAGGGCGCCCCCGGGCCGGTGCCCGACGACACCGAGCCCCGCACCCCGCGCCGCACCGTCGGTCTCGCCGTCGCCGGATTCACCTTCGCCCTGCTCCTGCTCGTGGTCCTCTCGCTGTGCGTCGGCGCGGGCGAGGTCGGCCCCGGCGGAGTCCTCGACTACCTCCTGAACCGGGGCGGCGCGCGCGGCGATTCACGCCTCGATCTCGTCGTCGGTGATCTGCGTATCCCGCGTACGCTCACCGCGCTGCTCGTCGGCGGCGCCCTCGGTGTCGCCGGGTGCCTGCTGCAGGCGGTCACCCGCAATCCGCTCGCCGAGACCGGCCTGCTCGGCGTCAACGCCGGTGCCTCACTGGGTGTCGTCGCGGGCATCGCGCTGCTCGGTCTCGATTCCGGTTACGCCTATCTGGTCTGCGCGTTCGTGGGCGCCGTGGTCGCGAGCGGGCTTGTGCTGCTCATCGCGGGACGCAAGGGCGGCGGCTCTCCCATGCGGCTCGTCCTCGCCGGATCGGCGCTCGGCGCCACCTTTGGCGGGCTCACCAGCGTCATCGTCGTCAACTCCGCCGAGACCTACGACAAGTTCCGCTTCTGGGTGCTCGGCTCGCTCGCCGGAGTCGAGGGATACGGCGAGCTCGGGCGGCTCGCGCCGGTCCTCGCGGCCGGGTTCCTGGTGGCGCTGCTGGTCGCCCGGCCGCTGTCCGCCCTCGCCCTCGGCGACGACCTCGCCCGCAGCCTCGGCCACCGGCCGCCCCTGATCCGTACCGTCGTCGCCGTCGCCGTCACCCTGCTCACGGCCGCCGCCGTCGCGCTCGCCGGGCCCATCTCCTTCCTCGGCCTGCTCGCGGGCTTCCTCGCCCGCGCCATCGCGGGCACCCGTCTGCCGGCCCGGCTCCTCCTCGCGGGCCTCGTCGGCGCCTGCGTCCTGACCGTCTCGGACGTCGCGGCCCGCGTCGTCTCGCGCCCGTACGAGGCGCCGGTCTCCGTCATCGTGGCGCTGATCGGCGCCCCCGTACTGATCCTCATCGTCCGCTCCAAGCAGCTCGCCACGATGGGCATGACGGAACCGGCGACGGAGGAGAGCGCCCCGTCCAAGTCCCGCCGGCTGCTGGGCCTGCGCCTCCCGAAGCGCGCCACCGCGCGACTGTCGAAGAAGCCCACGTCCCGTACTCCCCGCCTCCGCCCCGCCGACACCTACGTCCTGCGCCGCGGCCCCCTCTCCTTCCTCGTCGCCCGCCGCGCGACCCTCGCCTCGCTGCTGCTCGCCGCGCTGCTCCTGGTCGCCGTCGTGTTCTCCGCGTACGCGGGACAGAGCGACATGGGCGTCAGCCGCACCTTCCGCGCGGTGTTCGGGTACGGCGACCACTTCGACGTACTCCTCGTACAGAAGTTCCGCCTCGGCCGCATCGTCGCCGGGCTCACCGCGGGCGCCGCGCTCGGCCTCGCCGGGTGCCTGACCCAGACCCTCGCCCGCAACCGCCTGGCCACCCCCGAACTCCTCGGCGTCAACGACGGCGCCACGGCCGCGGTCCTGATCTCCGTCACCTTCAGCGCCTCCGGGTCCTTCGGCGCCTGGTGGGCGGGCCCGATCGGCGCGCTCGTCGCCGTGATCGTCGTGACGCTCGTCTCCGGCGGGCTCGGGCAGCGCGGCTACCGCGTGCTCGTCGTCGGCCTCGCCATGTCCGCGCTCGCCTCCGCCGCCACGCAGGTCGTCCTCTCGCGCCGCTCCCTCAACTCGGCCAGCTCGCTGTACGTATGGACCTCCGGGAGCCTCAACGGCCGCGGCTACTCCGTCGCCGTCCCCGTCCTCATCGGCCTGGCCGTCCTCGTCCCGCTCGCCCTCGCCGTCGCCCGCCACCTCGGCGTACTCCGCTTCGACGACGACACCGCCGCGTCGCTGGGCTCCAATGCCGGGCGCACCCGCCTGATCTGCCTCCTCCTCGCCGTCGCCCTCGCCGGGCTCGCGGTCGGCATCTGCGGGCCCGTCGGCTTCGTCGCCCTCGCCTCGCCCGTCATCGCCTCCCGCCTCGCGGGCCCGCTGCGGGTGCCGCTGGTCGGCTCGATGCTGACCGGCGCGGCCCTCGTGGTCGTCGCCGACACGCTCGGCCGCATCGCCTTCGACGGTTCGGAGCTGCCGGTCGGCATCGTCACGACGGTCCTCGGCGGACCGTTCCTGCTGTGGGTCCTGCTCGGCCGCTCGGCGGCGACGCGCGTCTGAGTCGTATGAGCCGCCCCCCAACTCCGAGAGAGGTCCCCGCTGTGCTGCGCAGTCCACTGCTTCGTACGCTCCTCCAGGCCGTACGAGCCCGCATACCCGGCGCCGAACGGGACTTCTGGAACCGGATCGAGGCCATGGGGGCGCCCCTCGTCGAACCGGACCCGGCCGGCGACCCGGCGTACCGCCTCGTCACCTTCCTCTGGCGGGACGACTCCGCACACTCCGCGCACCCCGCCACGGACGTCCTCGCCCTGCTCCACACCGTCACCGACAAGGACCGCCACGCGGGCGACCTCACCCCGCACCTCATGGAGCGGCTGCCCGGCACGGACGTCTGGGCGCTCGGCCACCGGCTGCGGGCCGACCACCGGGCCTCGTACCAGTTCTACGTCGCCCACGGCACCCGGCAGGACACCCTCCGCACCGACCGCGAGGCCTGGCTGCGCGTCCTCGACGAGGCCGTGCCCGATCCGCTCAACGCAGACCCGCGGCTGCCCGCCCGCGACGGCCGCAACCCCGCCTCCGTGATGTCGCTGCCGGACGCGCCGCCCCAGCCGTACGTGAACCGCCGCGCCAAGGCGGCCGGGAAGTCCGTCGAGGCCGAGGTGGACGGCAGGCGCGTCACCCTCCACCTGCCGCAGGAGCCGCCCCGCGCTCTGGCCGTACTTCTGGACGGCGAGATGTGGGGCCCGGTCCTCCGCGTCGGCGACACGCTCGACGCGCTGCACGCCGACGGCGCCGTGCCGCCCACGGCCGCGCTCCTCGTCGACACGATGGGCCGGCGCATGGAGGATCTGAGCTGTAGCGGCGACTTCGTGGACTGGCTGGCCGACGTGCTCCTGCCGTGGGCGGCGACCGCGTACGACGTGACCGCGCCCCCGGAACGCACGCTCATCGCAGGCCAGAGCGCGGGCGGCCTCACGGCGGCGTACGCGGCCCACCGCCGCCCGGACCGCTTCGGCGCCGCGCTCAGCCAGTCGGGCTCCTTCTGGTGGCCCGACGAGAACGCCCCGGACGGCGCGGGCCCGGAGTGGCTCACCCGCCAGTACGCCCGTGCCCCGCACCGCCCGGTCCGCCTCCACCTGGAGGTGGGCGCCCAGGAGTGGATGCTCCTCGCCGAGAACCGCCGCCTGCGCAACGTCCTGCGGGCCCGCGGCTACGACGTCACGTACGAGGAGTTCAACGGCGGCCACGATTACGCCTGCTGGCGGGGCGGCCTGGCGGCGGGGCTGGCGGAGCTGCTGGGGGACTGATCCCCGGCGGCAGCCGACCCTCACCCCGGTGGCGGTCCCGCCACCGTCTTCGGCAGGCGCATCGCCAGCAGCGCTCCCGCCGCCACGAAGCCCGCCGTCACCAGGACCGCCACGCGGTACGGCCCGGCGTCCGTGAAGCCCACTCCGTGGCCGCCGATCACCGCCGCGCACGCCGCGATGCCCAGCGCGCCGCCCAGTGTGCGGACGATCTGGAAGAGGCCCATCGCCTGGCCCATGTCGGCGGGGGCGATGTCCTCGAAGCCGGCGATCTGGATGGTCAGGACCGCCGTGCCGAGGACCAGGCCCACCGCGAACATCAGCGCCCGCACGGCCCAGGCGTTCTCCGCCACCCCGGGAACGGCCAGCGCCGCGAAGACGCCCGCCGCGAGGAGCAGCGCCGGGACCGCGAGGCGGCGCGGGCCGAGCCTCGGCAGCAGGCGGTCCACCGCCTGGGACGCCAGCATCAGGCCGAGCGCCTCGGGGAAGACGCTCAGCCCGGCGTCCAGCGCGGACGCCCCGAGCGCGGCCTGGTAGAGGAGCGGGAAGACGAAGAGGACGCCCATCAGGCCCGCCGCGCTGACCAGGGCCAGCCCGGAGGCCGCCCCGTACACGCGGTCGCCGAGCAGCCTCAGGCGCAGGAGCGGCTCCCGTGCGCGGAGCTGGTGGACGGCCGTGGCGGCCAGCAGGGCCACGCCCGCCACCGCGCTGACGGCCACCGACGGCTGGGACCAGCCGTGCGAGGGGCCGAAGCCGAGCGCGTACGTGAGGAGGCCGAGGGCCGGGGTGGCGAGGAGGAAGCCGACGCGGTCGAAGGGGCCCGGCGTGCCCTCGACGTGCTCACGCAGGGACACGGCACCCAGCAGCAGAGCCGCCGCGCCGACCGGCACGTTCACGAAGAACAGCCAGTGCCAGGAGAGGTGTTCCGTGAGGAAGCCGCCGAGCGGCGGGCCGAGCGCGGGCATCAGCGCGGTCGGCACGATGAGAACCTTCGATAGCTTCACCCGCTCCTCGGGCGGGAACGCGCGGAAGAGCAGCGTCATGCCGACCGGCGTGAGCAGCCCGCCCGCCAGACCCTGGACCGCCCTCGCCACCACCAGGGTGGTGAGGTTCGGCGCGAGACCGCAGACCGCGGAGGCCGCCGTGAAGACGGCCAGGGAGCCGAGGAAGACCCGCTTCGTGCCGAGGCGGTCGCCGAGCCAGCCCGCCACGGGGAGGGCGAGGGCGAGCGCGACGAGGAACGCCGTCTCGACCGTGTTCGCCGCCGACACCGGGCGGCCGAAGTCGCCCGCGATGGTGAACAGGGCCGGGTTGACGATCGTAGAGTCCAGGCCGTTCATGCACATCGCGGCCGTGTAGACGAGGACGACGGCGACCTTCGGGCGTATCCGGGGTCTGACCAGCAGGCCGCCGCTCACCGGCTGTTGACCCAGTCCAGGGCGTCCTGGCGCGGGCACGGGCCGTGGGCCGTGGACCAGCCGTCGGGCACGGCGGCGAAGAGCGGCCACAGCGAGTGCTCGCCGCGGTCGTTGGTCAGGACCAGGAACTCGCCTTCGCGGTCGAAGGGGTTGGCGCGGGCGTCATTCATGATCGCGGGTTCTCCAGCTCGGTCAGTCGGTCGGCGACCACGCGGGCGATGTGCGCGATCGGCTCGGGCAGGGTCATGTCCTTGTGCGAGCAGGCGACGTTCGTGTTCGCTATGCGCCCGCCGACGTACGGTGCCCAGGTCTCGGGCGTGAGCGTCTCGTCGATCGTGTCGACGGTCGCCCGGAAGAACAGCACGTCGCCGTCGAAGCGGCGGTGGTCGTAGGCCCGTACGAGATGGTTCGTGTTGAGGTAGATGTCGCGCAGCGCCTCGAAGGTGACGGGCGGCAGGGCGGCCAGCGGGCTGCCTTCGCGGCGCAGTACGTCGATGACGTTCCCGGTGGTCAGCTCCTTGCCCGCGAGACTGTCGGGGCCGTAACCGCCCATCGTGAGCAGCGACTCCAGGGCCTCGGCCTCGTCGGACTCGGGCAGCTCGCGGAAGCCCTCCGCCGGGTAGGCGTCGAGGATCGCGAGGAGCTCCACCTCGTGGCCGAGCTCCTGGAGGTGCGTGGCCATGGCGTGCGCGATGATGCCGCCGGTCGACCAGCCGAGGAGGCGGTAGGGGCCGGTGGGCTGGACCTCGCGCAGGCGGGAGACGTAGTGGGCGGCCAGCTCCTCCAGGGTGCGGGGGAGCGCGTCGGCGGCGGTGGCCGCTCCCACGCCCTGCGCCTGGAGGCCGTAGATCGGCACATCCGGCGGGAGGTGGCGGATCAGGCCCGCGTAGCACCAGCTCAGGCCGCCCGCCGGGTGGACGCAGTGGACCGGGGCGCGGTCGCCGTCGCGGGCGGGGCGCAGGGGCAGCAGGACGTCCAGGGGGTCGGCCTGCCCGCTCCCGGAGTCGAGGAACGCGTCGAGCCCGGCAGGTGTCGGCGACTGGAAGACCGTACCGATGGAGACCTCCGTGCCGAACGCGGCCCTGACGCGGCCCGCGAGGCGCACGGCGAGCAGCGAATGCCCGCCCAGTTCGAAGAAGTTGTCGTCGATGCCCACCGTCGTGACGCCGAGGACCTCCGCGAAGATCGCGCAGAGCTGCTCCTCGCGCGGCGTGCGCGGGGCGCGGCCCGCGTCGGTGGCGGCGGGCCGCTCCGGCGCGGGGAGGGCCTTGCGGTCCAGCTTGCCGTTGCTGGTGAGCGGCAGCCGGTCCAGGACGACGACGGCGGAGGGGACCATGTGGACGGGCAGTTCGCCGGCCGCGTGTTCACGCAGCTCAGCGGCGGTAGTGGTCGCGCCGTCGGCGACGACCGCGTAGCCGACGAGCCGCTTGTCGCCGGGCACGTCCTCGCGTACGACGACGGCCGCGTCCGAGACGGCGGGGTGCGCGGCGAGGACGGCCTCGATCTCGCCGAGTTCGATGCGGAAGCCACGGATCTTCACCTGGTGGTCGGCGCGCCCGAAGTACTCCAGGTTCCCGTCGGCGCGGCGGCGCGCGAGGTCGCCGGAGCGGTACATGCGGGCACCGCGCTCGCCGAAGAGGTGCGCGTACGGGTCGGCGACGAAGCGGGTCGCGGTCAGGTCGGGCCGGCCCAGATAGCCGCGGGCCAGGCCCTCACCGGCGACGTACATCTCACCGGTGACGCCGGGCGGGCACGGCTGGAGGCGGTCGTCGAGGACGTAGACGCGCAGGTCGGGAATGTTCACGCCGATGGTGCTCGACGTGGAGGCGGCGGCTTTCGCGCGGTCGAGCGCGAAGTAGGAGACGTGCACGGTCGTCTCGGTGATGCCGTACATGTTGACGAGGGTGGGCGCGGTGTCGCCGTGCCGTTCGTACCAGTCGTCGAGCCGGCCCAGTTCGAGCGCCTCGCCACCGAACACCACATACCGAAGGGCGAGCTCACGGCCGCCTCGCGCCTCCCGGTCGGCGGCGGCGAGCTGGTAGAAGGCGGACGGCGTCTGGTTGAGGACGGTGACGGCCTCGTCGGCGAGGAGCGTGCGGAAGGCGCCCGGGTCGCGGCTGGTCAGATGCGGTACGACGACGACCTTGCCGCCGTAACCGAGCGCGCCCCACAGCTCCCACACCGAGAAGTCGAAGGCGTACGAGTGGAAGAGCGTCCACACGTCGTTCTCGTCGAAGCCGAACCAGTGGTCGGTCGCGGTCAGCAGCCGCGTCACGTTGTGGTGTGTGACGACGACTCCCTTGGGGCGGCCCGTCGATCCTGAGGTGTAGATGACGTACGCGGGGTCGTCGGGGGTGAGCGGGCGGGTGCGGTCGCTCTGGGCGAGGGGGGTCTCGTCGTACGCGGCCGGGGCGTCGCCGTCGACCGCGATCAGCGGCAGCGCGTGGGCCTCGGCGGGCAGCCGGGGCGCGGTCGCGGTGTCGGTGAGCAGCGCGGCGGGGCGGGCGTCGCCGAGCATGTACGAGAGGCGGTCGGCGGGGTAGTCCGGGTCCAGGGGGAGGTAGGCGGCGCCGGAGAGCGCCACCGCGAGCAGGCCCGTGACCAGGTCGGCGGAGCGGGGCAGGGCGAGCGCCACGATGGAGCCTGGGCCGATGCCGCGGGCGGCGAGGAGGCGGGCCAGGCGGTGGGCGCGGGCGGACAGTTCGGCGTAGGTGAGGGCGTGGCCGTCGTGGGAGACGGCGGTGCGGTGCGGGTGCCGGGCGGCGGCCGATTCGTAGACGTCGGCGAGGGTGGCGGGCTCTTCCGTACGTGCCTGTGCGGCCTGCTGGTTGACGGCGACCAGGGCGTGGTGGCGCTCCTCGGCGCCGAGGAGGGGGAGGAGGCCGAGGGGGGTGTCGGGCGCCTCGGCCGCGGCGGTGAGGAGGCGGGCCAGGCGGGCGGCCAGGGCCTCGGCGGTGGCGCGGTCGAACAGGTCCGTACGGAATTCGAGGAAGCCGGATATGCCCTGCTCGTCGGCCAGTTCGCCGGCGTTCAGGGTCAGGTCGAACTTGGCCGTGCCCGACGGGACGGCGGTCAGCCGGGCCGTGGTGTCCGGGCCGAGCGCGAACCGCCCGTCCGGGATCGACTGCCAGGCCAGCATCACCTGGAAGAGGGGGTGGCGGGCGAGGGAGCGGGGCGGGTTCAGCTCCTCGACCAGCTGGTCGAAGGGGAGTACGTCGTGCTCGTACGCGGCGAGTGTCCCGCCCCGCACGCGGTCGAGGAGCGCACGGAAGGCGGGGTCGCCGGAGGTGTCCGTGCGCAGCACGACGGTGTTGGTGAAGAACCCGACGAGGTCGGCGGTCGCGTCGTCGTCGCGCCCGGCGACGGGCGTGCCGAGCGGGATGTCGGTGCCGCAGCCGTGCCGGGTGAGGAGCGCGGCAAGACCGGCCTGGACGGTCATGAAGACGGTGGTGCCGGTGGCGGCCGCGAGACGCTTCAGGGCGCGGTGGGTGGCGGGGGTGAGGCGGAAGGGGACGGTGCCGCCCTGGGACGAGGCGACGGGCGGGCGGGGCCGGTCGGCGGGCAGCTCCAGCTGGTCGGGCAGGCCCGCGAGGGCGTCCTTCCAGTACGCGAGGTGGGTCTGCGCCAGGCCGTCCGCGAGCAGTTTCTGCTGGTGGGCGGCGAGGTCGGCGTACTGGAAGGGGAGCGGCGCGAACTCCGGCGCCCGGCCGGCCGCGCGGGCGGTGTAGGCGGTCGCGAGGTCGCGGGCGAGGGGGGTGGTGGAGGCGCCGTCGCCCGCTATGTGGTGCAGGAGGAGCAGCAGGGTGTGACGGGCGGGGTTCTCGGGGTCGGTGAACAGGGTGGCGCGGAGCGGGGGTTCGGCGGCGAGGTCGAAGCAGTGGCGTACGGCATGGGAGAGGGCGTCCGCGTCGAGGGGCTCGCGGTGCAGGGCCGGGCGGGCCAGGGGGTGGTCGACATCGAGAATGCGCTGGTGGGGCTGGTCCTCAGGGGCGTTGTCAGTGGCGGGATATACCGTTCTGAGTGTCTCGTGGCGCGCGGTCAGATCGTGCAGGGCGAGCTGGAGCGCGGCGTGGTCGACAGGGCCGTTCAGGGTGAGGACGAGCGGGATGTTGTAGGTGGGGCTGGGTCCTTCGAGGCGGTGCAGGAACCACAGGCGCTGCTGGGCCGGGGAGAGGGGGAGGGTGTCGGTGCGGGGGACGGGGACGAGCGGGGCCGCTTCGCTGCCGGAGGCGGCCGAGGCGCGCACCAGTGCGGCGAGAGCGGCGGGGGTCGGCGCCTTGAAGACGTCGGCGATACCGACGGCGGCGGTGAACCGCTCACGAATACGGGCGGCCAGGCGCCCCGCGAGCAGCGAGTGACCGCCGAGATCGAAGAACCCGGCGTCGGCTGAGGGCCACCCGGACTCCAGCCCGAGAACATCGGCGAAGAGCCCGCAGAGGATCTCGGTGTACGGGTCACTCGGGTGCCTGCCGGTGTCCCCGACGGGGGCGACCGCGGGCTCCGGGTCGGGCAGGGCCCGATGGTCCAGCTTGTCGTTGGCGGTGCGCGGCAAGGCGGCGAGGAGCGTGACCGTGGCCGGGACCATGTGCTCGGGGAGGACCGCGGCGAGGTGGGCGCGGAGTTCGTCGGGGGTGACGGTGGGGAGTCCGTCCGGGGTGACGGCGCGGGCGTCGCGCGGCACCGCGTAGGCCAGGAGTCGCTTGCCATGCGCGGTGTCGCGGGCGATTACGGCCGCCTGGGCTACCGCCGGGTGGTCCGCGAGGCGTGCCTGGATCTCGCCGAGTTCGATGCGGAAGCCGCGGATCTTCACCTGGTCGTCGCCGCGGCCCAGGAACTCCAGGGTGCCGTCCGCGCGACGGCGCACGAGGTCCCCGGTGCGGTACATGCGGCCGCCGGGGTCGCCGTGCAGTGCCCCGAACGGATCGGCGACGAAGCGCTCGGCGGTCAGGTCGGGGCGCCCGAGATAGCCGCGGGCGAGGCACGCCCCGGCGACGTACAGCTCACCGGTGACGCCGGGGGGCGTCGGACGGAGGGAGGAGTCGAGGACGTAGACGCGGGAGGCGCGGACCGGGTGCCCGGTGGTGCTCCCGTCGGGCTCCGGCAGCCAGTAGTACGCGTCGACGGTCGTCTCCGTCGGCCCGTACAGGTTGACGGGCCGCGACCCTGCCGTGGACGCGAGCCGCTCCCACAGTGGTGCGGGGACGGTCTCGCCGCCCACGACCAGGACGGCGGGGTGGTGCCTGCCCTCGTCGAGGAGGCCCTCGGCGACGAGCGCCTCGGCGTAGGACGGGGTGACATCGAGGTAGTCGACGCGGTGCTCGTCGACGTACGCGGCGAGCACCGAGGGGTCGCGGTACGCGGCGTCGTCGAGGAGGTGGAGTTCGTGGCCGTGGACCATCCACAGGACCGGGTCCCACGACGCGTCGAAGGCGAACGACGCGCTGTGGGCGACGCGTAGGCGCTCCCGGCCGCCCGCGCGCTCGACCGCGGGCGCGATGTGGTCGGAGCCGTGCCCGGCGAGGAGGTTGGCGAGCGAGGCGTGGGTGACGACGACGCCCTTGGGGCGTCCCGTGGAACCGGAGGTGTGAATGATGTAGGCGGGGTCAGTCAGGCGCGGGGAGGCGGCGGGCGCGTCACAGGGGAGGGCGGCCAGCGCGGCCGACGTGTCCGGGTCGTCGAGCGCCAGTACGGGCAGGCCGTGGTCCGGGAGCGCGGCGAGCGTCGCCAGGGTCCCGATGACGTACGCGGGGCGGGCGTCGGCCAGCACGTCCAGGGTCCGCGCTGCGGGATGACCGAGGTCCAGCGGCTGGCAGACGCCGCGCGCCTTCAGCACGGCGAGCAGCGCCACGACCGTGTCGGTGCTGCGGGGCAGGGCGAGGGCGACGGGCGTGCCGGGTGCCACGTCGGCGGCCAGCCGGTGGGCGAGCCGGTTCGCCGCCGCGTCGAGCCCGCCGAAGGTCAGCGCGGCGCCGCCGCTGCGGACGGCCACCGCCTCGGGGGCGCGGGCGGCCTGCGCGGCGAACACCTCGGGCAGCGTGTGCTCGGCGGGCGCCTCCGCGCGCCCGGCGGTGGCCGCGCGGACCTCGTCGGGGGTGAGCAGGTCGAGGGTGCCGATGGGGCGGTGCGGGTCGGAGAGGAGGAGCTCGGCGAGACCGTCCAGGTAGGTGACCAACGTACGTTCGTGACGGGCGAGTTCGGCGTCCTCGTACCGTCCGGCGTTGGCGTCCAGGGTGATGCGCAGGGTGCCGTCCGCGCGGGGTGCGGCGCCGACGGCGAGGTCCTCGACGGGGCCCGCGGCGAGGTTGCGGATGGTGCCGGGCAGGCCCGCGAAGTCCAGGTCGGTCTCGAACGGCTTGATGTTGACCATGGGCCCGGTCAGCGGCTCGCCCGCCGTGCCGAGCGCGAGGTCGCGGCGCAGGTCGGCCTGCGGGTAGCGCTGGTGGCGGCGGACGGCGCGGACCTCCAGGACGACGCGGCGCAGGAGTTCGGCGCCGGTGTCGCGGGGGCGTACGGCGATGCGCAGCGGCAGGACGTTGACGGTCATCGCCGGGGTGCGCAGGGCGGCGGGGCCGCGGCGGTTGGTCAGCGGAAGGCCGAGCACGATGTCCTCGGCACCGGTGACGCGGTGCAGATGCCCGGCGGTGGCGGCGATGACCAGCTCGGCCCAGGTGGCCTTCACGGCCTGCGCGGCACGGCTGACGCGGTCGAAGGAGCCGTCGGGCAGGTCGGTGGCGCGGCGGTGCAGCAGATCGGAGGTTCCGGCGCGGGCGGCGAGGGTGGCGGGGGTGGTGTGCCCGGCGGTGCGCTCGGCCCAGAAGGCGCGGTCGGTGGCGTACTGCTCGCTGCCGAGGTAGTGCCGCTCCTCGTCGGCCAGCTCGGCCAGCGGCGCGAACCGGCGTTCGGGCAGCTCCTCTTGGCCGGTCGTGAGGGCGGTGTACAGCTCGGCGACGCGGCTGCCGATGAGCTGGAGGGCGTAGGCGTCGACGGCGAAGTGGTGGACGCGCTGGTACCACCAGTGGCGGTCGTCGGCGAGGCGGATCAGGGCCTGGGTGACGAGGCCGCCAGCAGCCTGGCCTCCGGCTTGGCCGTGGGCTCGGCCTTGGGAACCGGCGCCGGTGAGGTCCACGGGTCTCGCGAGGTCGGCCCGCATCCAGGCCTCGGCGGCCTGCTCCGGGTGGGCCTCGGTGCGCAGGTCCAGGTGGTGCAGGGTCACCGGCACGGCGTCGGGGCGGACCTCCTGCCAGGGGGTGCCGGCCGCGTCCTCGCCCGCCCGCAGCGACAGCGTCTCGGCCTCGGCCATGGTGCGCAGGAGCGCGGCCTCGAAGAAACCGGTGTCCAGGGGGCCTTGGATCTCCACGCGGTCCGCCGTGTTGAGCGCGGTGCTCTGGGGGGCCAGCTGCTGCGCGTAGAGGATGCCGGCCTGCGCGGTGAGCAGGGGAAGGCGGTCAGGGCGCTGATGCATGTGTGTGACGACTCCCGTGAACCTGAACATGAACCTGGACCTGGGCCTGGACCGGAACCCGGACCTACCGGTATGAACTTAGGTTAGCCTAAGTTATCTTGCTCGCCATGGAGAAGACGACCGCCCCCACGGACATCAAGACCGCCCTGCGCAAGGGCGTTGAGACCCACCGCGACGCCCTGCTCGCCCTCAGCGGCCGCATCCACGCCCACCCCGAGACCGCCTTCGAGGAGCACCGCGCCGCCGCCTGGTGCGCCGAACTCCTCGCCGGGCACGGCTTCGCCGTGACCACGCCCGCCTTCGGCCTGGAGACCGCGGTCAGTGCGACCATCGGCTCCGGACCCGTCACGGTCGCCATCGCCTGCGAGTACGACGCGCTGCCCGGCCTCGGCCACGCCTGCGGCCACAACCTGATCGCCGCCGCCGGTGTCGGAGCGGCCCTCGCCCTCGCCCCGTACGCCGATGCACTCGGCCTCACCGTACGAGTACTCGGGACACCCGCCGAGGAGCGCGGCGCGGGCAAGGCGCTGCTCATCGACGCGGGCGCCTTCGACGGCGTGGACGCGGCGATGATGGTGCACCCCTGCCCGTTCGAGATGGCCGACTTCCGCTCCTTCGCGCTCGGCACGCTCTCGGTGACGTACACGGGCAGGTCCGCGCATCCCAGCCTCAACCCGCACGAGGGCCGCAACGCCGCCGACGCCCTGACCGTCGCGCAGGTCGCGCTCGGCCTGCTGCGCCAGCAGCTCCCGGCGCAGTGGCGGGTGCACGGCATCACCACCGCCGCGGGCACGGCGCCGAACGCGATACCGGACCGCGCCACGGCCGAGTACGAGATCCGCGCCCTGGCCGCCGAGGACCTGCGCGAACTGAGGGAGCGGGTCGAGAACTGCTTCCGCGCCGGGGCTCTCGCCACCGGCTGCGACGTCACCCTGGAGCGGCCCGAGCCCGACTACCTCGACTTCCGCGGCGACCCGGAACTGATCGCCCTGTGGAAGGCGAACGCCCGGACGCTCGGCCGCGCCGAACCCGTCGAGCGCGAGCCGTTCGCCTGCACGGACATGGGCAACGTCTCGCACCTCGTGCCGTCCATCCACCCCGTCCTGGACATCAGCGGCGGCGCCTGCGGCCCGCACGAACCGGAGTTCGCGGCGGCCGCCGTCTCGCCGGCCGCCGAGCAGGCAGTGCTCGACGGCGCGCTGGGGATGGCCTGGACGGCGGCGGACTTCGCGAACGCCCGCTCCGGGGGTGCTACTTCTTCTTGAGCGCCTCGCTGATGTCGTTCATGACCTCGTCGGCGGCCAGTGGGCCGCCGCGGGTCGACCAGACCGAGCCGTCCACGGTCACGACCTGCTTCTTCTTGACCGCGCCGAGGTCCTTGTAGGCGGGCTTCTTCTGGACGTCCTTGAGGGCCTTCTCGCCGTCCGACGTGAGCGTGGAGAGGAACAGCCAGTCGCCGTCGATCTCGTTGATCTTCTCCAGGCTGAGCGAGGGGGTGTGCGCGTTGCCGTCCTTGTTCTGGTTCTTGGGCCGCTTCAGTCCCATCTCCAGGGCGACACCGCTGGCGAACTGCTTGTTCTCCATCCAGCTCGGGCCGTCCGGGTTCCAGCGGACGATGGAGACCTCGGCGCCCTTGTTCGCGCCGAGCTCCGTACCGGCCTTCTTGGCGGCGGCCTCGTGGTCGCCGATGACCTTGTTCGCCTTGGGGAGTTCGCCCACGGCGTTGCCGATGCCCCGCAGGGTCAGCTTCCAGTCGTCGGTGGGTGCCATCGTGACGACGGTCGCGGGCGTGATCTCGCGCAGCTGCTTGAGCACCTGCTCGTCCTGCATGTCACCGGCGAGGATCAGGTCGGGCTTGGCCGCGACGACCTTGTCCATGACGGGCTGCAGCAGATTGCCGACCACGTCGATGCCCTCGACCTTGTCGGCGAGGTAGGCCGGCGGCTTGTCCAGGCCCTGGCCGTTGGTGATGCCGACCGGCTTCACGCCGAGCGCGAGGACGGCGTCCAGGTCCTCCTGGGTCAGCGTCACGACGCGCTTGGGGCGGGCCGGGACCTTCACGGCCTTGCCGGTGGCGTCCTTGATGGTGCGGGTGTCCGAGGAGCCGGAGCCGCCCTTGGCGGAGCCCTTGTCGGAGCCGTCGTCCGAGCCGCAGCCCGTCAGGAGCAGCGCCGCCGCGCCGAGCGCGGCGACCGACTGGGTCGCGCGTCGGGAGGCGATGGAGAGGGGGCGGCGGGGGACGGTCATCAACAGCTCCGGGTTCAAGGGGACATGATGGAGTGGTCGTCAGCGACCATGGTTTTGGCTAAGGTTAGCCTTACCTTAGGTCAAATTGGCAAGGGGTGAGCCCCTCGATGCCGGAAAGGCACATCCGTGGAACTCCGCGTCGAGCAGCTCACCGCCGGATACGGCGGCACCCACACCGCCGTCGACGGCGTCGACCTCACGGTCGAATCCGGCCAGGTCGTGGCCATCGTCGGCCCCAACGGCTGCGGCAAGTCCACGCTCCTGCGCTGCATGGCGCGGCTCCACCAGCCCCTCTCCGGGCGGGTGTTCGCGGGCGACGCGGACCTCTGGAAGCTCAAGCAGCGCGAGACGGCGCATCGCGTCGCCCTGCTCCCGCAGTCGCCGCAGGCGCCCGAGGCGGTGACCGTCGCGGGTCTCGTACGGTACGGGCGCCATCCCCACCAGGGGCTGTTCCGCCAGTGGTCCGCCGAGGACGAGCGCGCCGTGACGCGGGCGCTCGAAGCCACCGGCACGGCGGAACTCGCCGAGCGGCGCCTCGACCAGCTGTCCGGCGGGCAGCGGCAGCGGTGCTGGCTCGCCATGGCACTGGCCCAGGAGACGCCGGTCGTCCTCCTCGACGAGCCGACCAGCGCGCTCGACATCGGGCACGCGGTGGAAGTGCTCGACCTGGTGCGGGAGGTCGCGGCGGAGGGCCGGACCATCGTGATGGTCGTCCACGACCTCGCGGCGGCGGCGCGGTACGCGGATGTCGTCGTCGCCATGCTGGCGGGGCGGATCGTGGCGACGGGCGCGCCGCGGGACGTGGTCGACGCGGGGCTCGTCAAGACGCTCTACGGGATCGACGCGGAGATCCTGCGGTCGGCGGTGGACGGGGCGCCGGTGGTGGTCCCGGCGGTGCGGGCTCCCGTCCGGGGGTGACGTTGCTCTGCACCCGCCGCTTCACGGCGGGGTGTTTCCCGCCCACTCGCCCGTTGCTCCGCATCATGCGGCGGGCGTAGGGGGCAGGCCGTTGGTCGCATGCGGCGGCATCGCGGGGCTTTTTGGGTGCGCGTTCTTCGTCTCGTGTGTTACCTTGCCATCAGTACGTGTGTACGCCCCGGCTCATATCAGGGCGCCCGTACCGGATTTTCTTCTCCCTCTTCCGGGATCCGGCAGGCCGGTCAGGCCTTCCCTCTCACTGCTCACGCAGCAGTTTCCCTTCTGCCCGTCGTACGGGGCGTGATCATCGCCGCCCCGCCGGGCCCCCTCATTCGCATGTCCGCGAAAGGACCACTCTCATGACCGCCACCGCGACCGAACGAGTCACGCGTACCGCTTCCACCACCCGCTCCACCACCCGCTCCACCGTTCTGACCTGCACCGGGGTCCTCGACATCGCCCGCGACGGGCGCGGGTTCCTCCGCGGCGACGGGTGTCTGCCCGGCTCCGACGACGTACAGGTGCCCGCCCCGCTCATCCATCAACTCGGCCTCCGCGGCGGGGACTTCGTCGACGGCGAGTGCGCCGGGCGGGCCCGGACCCTCACCGGCGTCCACCGGGTCAACGGACGCGTGCCCGAGGAGCTGCGGGGACGGCCCCGCTTCGGGGACCTCACCCCGCTGCACCCCCGCGAAAGGCTCCGCCTGGAGACCAGCGGCGCGGGCACCGTCGCGGGCGTCGCCGGGCGGCTCGTCGACCTCGTCGCGCCCGTCGGCAAGGGGCAGCGCGGCCTGATCGTCGCGCCGCCGAGGACCGGCAAGACGGTACTGCTCCAGCAGATCGCCGCGGCGGTCGCGGAGAACCACCCCGAGTGCCACCTCATGGTGGTCCTCCTCGACGAACGGCCCGAGGAGGTCACCGACATGCGGCGCTCGGTCCACGGCGAGGTGCTCTCCTCGACCTTCGACCGCCCCGCCAAGCAGCACATCGCGCTCGCCGAACTGGCCGTGGAGCGCGCCAAGCGCCTGGTCGAGCAGGGACGCGACGTCGTCATGCTCTTCGACTCGCTGACGCGGCTGTGCCGGGCGTACAACAACGCGGCGGCCAGCGGCGGGAAGACCCTCAGCGGCGGCGTCGACGCGGCGGCGATCCAGGGCCCGAAGCGGCTCTTCGGCGCCGCGCGCCTCGCCGAGGAGGGCGGCTCCCTGACGATGCTCGCGACCGTCCTCGTGGAGACCGGATCGCGCGCCGACGAGTACTACTTCGAGGAGCTGAAGGGCACCGGCAACATGGAGCTGCGGCTCGACCGCACCCTCGCCGACCGGCGCCTCTTCCCGGCCGTCGACGTCACGCCCTCCGGCACGCGGCGCGAGGAACTGCTCGTGCCGGGCGACGAGTTGACCGCCGTACGCGGGTTGCGGCGCGCCCTGCTCGGGCGGGACGGCGCAAGCTCCCTGGAGACGCTGCTCGACCGCATCAAGAAGACTCCGAACAACGCCGCTTTCCTGCGCCAGGTGCAGCAGACCGTGCCGGGAGCGGGCACGAACGCCGGGGCAGGAAACGGAAACGGCGCTACGGCCGTGTGACGTGCACCCGATAGTCGCCGTCGTCCGTCACGTCCGCCACCGCGACCCGCACGCCCGTCTCGCGGTCGGTGAAGGTCTCGCCCGCCCCGTAGGGGGCGTCGGAGAGTTCGGCGTGGACGTTGGGCCGACGGGTGCAACCGCCGCTGTCCGCCGTGGAGTCGGAGACCCTGACCGGACCGTGGCCCGTGTCGACGTCCGCGTCCACGCGGTAGACCAGGACGCCCGCCTTGCAGACCGCCTCGTCGTTGCCGTCCCGGGTGCGGACCTCGACCGCGTACCCCGTCTTCGCGTTCAGCGGGACGAAGGCGAGCTTGGTGCCGCCGGAGCGGGCCAGCGGGGTCAGGACGTGCTGGGTGGTGCCGGGCTTCGACGCGCAGCCGACCTGGTCGTCGTCGAGCCAGCCCAGTTTCCACTTGTGCCAGGCGAGCAGGTCGTTGTTGGCGCCCCAGTCCTCGCTCATGATGTCCCAGTGGCCGACCGCGCCGCCGCCGTCCTGCGTGTAGAGGTCGGGCAGGCCGAAGACGTGGCCGTTCTCGTGGGGCAGGACGCGGAAGCCCGTCTCGTGGTAGCTGCCCGAGCCGTCGTCCTGACGGCTGTAGACGAAGGACGCGTTGGAGACGGGCACGCCGTCCGCGACCGGCGCCTCGTGGTTGCCCGCGAAGGTCACCGACAGGACCGTGTCGAGCGCGGAGGGCCCCGCGTTCGGGGTGACCAGGATGTTCACGAGGTCGTACGAGCGGAAGTCCACGTCCGGGTCGGCGGCCGCCACGATGTCCTCCACGAGTCCGCGGTAGCCCGGATCGAAGGGGGCGCCGCGCTCTATCCCGTACTCCGCGAAGGGCTTCGGCATCCGCAGCCAGTCGGGCACGGGGGATTCGGGGCGGTAGTCGAGACGCCCGTAGGAACTGGTGCGGAACCACTGCGCGGTCTGCGGGAAGAACTCCGCGAGACGGTCCATCGCGCTGCCCTGACCGGGCGCGTCGGAGAAGTCGACCATGAGGTTCAGGGCCCGGACGGTGCCGGTGGAGCGGGTGTAGCCGGGCGGAGTGGGCACGCCCTCCGACATCTGTACGCCCATCGCGCCGGTGATCATGCACGGGCCGAGCGTGGTGCCGCGGGCCATCGACACCGGACCCGCCGCGCTGGGCGAGTCCTCCATCAGGCGTCCGGTGCTCGCCGAGGTCGTGACCGCGAGGGCGAGTGCCGTGACCGAGGCGAGGGCGACACCGCGGCGGGTGGAGCGTATCCGCCGCCACATCGGCTGCTGCATACGTTGCCCTTCACTCCGCGGCAGCCGCCGGTCCTGGCTGCACCCTGTCCGATCACCCTGTGCCGGGGGGTGCGCGGGCGCTCGCTGGGCGGGACCGATCGTGGGTTTCTCACCGGTTCACATGTGACTCAGGTCACATGAAGTTCGGGGCGGTGCGGGAAATATCCGGGGAGTCCTTCCCCGTTTAGAAGTGTGTTCGCGCGAAACGGGGACTGGCTCCCCGCATCGTCCGCGGACCCCCGCACCGCCCACATCGCACCGCCCACATCCGACGACCAGAGGAGAAGCCGCAGTGGACACCGCCACCGCCCCGCAGCGCCGGGCCCCCCGCCCGCGGGCCGACGCCCTGCGCAACCGGGAGCGGATCGTCGCCGCCGCACGCGAGATGTTCGTGGAGTACGGACCCGACGTACCCCTCGACGAGGTCGCGCGCCGGGCGGGCGTCGGCAACGCCACGGTCTACCGCAACTTCGCCGACCGCGCCGAGCTGGTGCGCGAGGTCGTCCTCTTCGTCACCGACCGCGTCGCGGCCCACGCCGAGCAGGGCATCGCCACGGCCGCCGCCGACGCGAGCGCCTCCTTCGCGGCGCTGCGCACCTTCGTGCACGCCGCGGCCGACGAACGGATCGGCGCCCTGTGCCCGATGCTGTCGTCCGTCTTCGACCACGACCACCCCGACCTGCTGGATGCCCGCGAGCGCCTGGAGCAGTCCATCGAGGACCTCGTGGGCCGGGCCCGCGCGGCCGGACAGCTGCGCACCGACATCGCCGTCGGCGATCTGATGATCGCCCTCTCCCAGCTCGGACGGCCGCTGCCCGGCACGGCCTGCCCGAACATGGACCGCTTCGTCCACCGCCATCTCCAGCTGTTCCTGGACGGCCTGATGGCTCCCGCCCGCTCGGAGCTCCCGGGGGAGGCGGCGACCTTGGAAGACCTCCGGCGAAGCTGACTTTCGCGAACCCATACGCGAACGCTTTCGCGAACGGCGAACGCTTACGCGAGCACTCTTCTTTTCACGAAGTTATTCACCATTACTCCCGTCATAACACACCATTTCGTACCGCTAGGTGGCCACCTCCATGTCTGAAACAGATCCGAGGCGCTGGAAAGCCCTCGTCTTCATCGCGCTCGCGCAGCTGATGGTCGTCCTCGACGCGACCATCGTGAACATCGCGCTGCCCTCCGCCCAGCAGGACCTCGGCATATCCGACGGCAACCGCCAGTGGGTCATCACGGCCTACGCGCTCGCCTTCGGCGGCCTGCTGCTCTTCGGCGGCCGCATCTCCGACCTGTGGGGCCGCAAGCGCACCTTCGTGACCGGCCTCATCGGCTTCGCCGCCGCCTCCGCGCTCGGCGGCGCCGCGACCGGCGAGGGCATGATGCTCGGCGCCCGCGCCCTCCAGGGCGTGTTCGGCGCGCTGCTCGCGCCCGCCGCGCTCTCCCTGCTCGCGGTGATGTTCACCGACGCCAAGGAGCGCGCCAAGGCCTTCGGCATCTACGGCGCGATCGCCGGTGGCGGCGGCGCCGTCGGCCTGATCCTCGGCGGCTTCCTCACCGAGTACCTGAACTGGCGCTGGACCTTCTTCGTCAACATCCCGTTCGCGGTGGTCGCCGCCCTCGGCGCGTACTTCGTCATCCGTGAGCCGGCCGGCGGCCGCAACCGCTCGCCGCTCGACATCCCCGGCGTGGTCCTGTCCACCCTCGGCCTGGTCGCGCTCGTCTACGGCTTCACCCGCGCCGAGTCCGAGGGCTGGTCGGACACCGTGACCATCACCATGTTCGTGGCGTCGGTCGTGCTGCTCGCCGCGTTCGTCCTCACCGAGGCCAAGGTCAAGTCGCCGCTGCTCCCGCTGCGCGTCCTGACCGAGCGCAACCGCGGTGGCGTCTACCTCTCGCTGGGCCTCGCCATCATCTCGATGTTCGGCCTGTTCCTGTTCCTCACGTACTACCTGCAGATCGTCGAGGGCTACTCGCCGGTCAAGACCGGCTTCGCCTTCCTGCCGATGATCGCGGGCATGATCGTGGGCTCCACGCAGATCGGCGCCCGCCTCATGACGCGCGTACCGCCGCGTCTGCTGATGGGCCCGGGCTTCCTGCTCGCCGCCGTCGGCATGCTGCTCCTGACGCAGCTTGAGGTCGGCTCCTCGTACACCGGGCTGATCATGCCGGCGCAGCTGATGCTCGGCCTCGGCATGGGTACGGCGTTCATGCCCGCCATGTCGCTCGCCACGCACGGCGTCGAGGCCCGTGACTCCGGTGTCGCCTCCGCGATGGTCAACACCTCGCAGCAGGTCGGCGGCGCCATCGGCACGGCCCTCCTGAACACCATCGCCGCCTCCGCGACCTCCGCGTACATCGCGGACCACGCGGCCGGTGCCGCCAACCCGAAGCTCGTCCAGGCGCAGGCCATGGTCGAGGGGTACACCAGTGCCATCTGGTGGGCGGTCGGCATCCTGGCGGTCGCCGCGCTGATCGCGGCGACGTTCATCAACACCGGCCACCAGGGCGGCTCCTCGGCCTCCGGGGACTCGGCGGAAGGCGCCGAGGACGAGGTGAAGATCCCGGTGATGGCCCACTGAGCCCGGCGGCCTCCTAGCGGAGCCAGGGGAGGTCGGCTCCGGCCTCCTCCGGCTGAAGTCCCTCGGCGACGATCGTCATGATCTCGCCGAGGGACTTCTGCTGTTCCGGGGTGAGCCGGTCGAAGAGGGCCTGCCGTACGGCGGTGACATGGCCGGGGGCGGTCCTGCCGAGCACCTCGAAACCCTCGTCGGTGAGGATCGCGAGCTGCCCGCGCTTGTCGGAGGGGCAGTCCTCGCGCCGCACCCAGCCGCTCTTCTCCAGGCGCGCGATCGCGTGCGAGAGCCGGGAGCGGGTGATCTTCATGGTCTTGGCCAGCTCGGTCATCCGCAGCCGCCGCCGGGGGGCGTCGGACAGCTGGACCAACAGCCCGTAATACATGTGCGGCATCCCCGCGTCGCGCTGCAGCTGGCGGTCGAGGAAGTCGTCGAGGAGCGTCGTCGCCTGGAGGTAGACCCGCCAGACGCGCTGCTCGTCGCGGTCCAGCCAGCGCGGCTCGCCGTCCGGGGAAGGAGTGGGTGCCATATCCATGTACTCCACTGTACGAGGCCCTTCCTTGAACTTTGAACAAACCGCGCGTACGGTCGCACCATAATGCTTGAGACTTCAAATAGCCAGCCTCACGCAGACAGAGCCCCGGAGGTGCGCGATGACCCGCATGCCCGCCCTGTACCTCAGCCACGGCGCCCCACCGCTCGCCGACGACCCGCTGTGGCCCGCCGAGCTGGCCGCCTGGTCCGCGCGGCTGCCACGCCCCCGGGCGATCCTCATGGTCTCCGCCCACTGGGAAGAGGCCCCGCTGGCGCTGGCCGCCACCGAGACGCTGCCGCTCGTGTACGACTTCTGGGGCTTCCCCGAGCACTACTACCAGGTGACGTACGCGGCCCCGGGCGCGCCCGAGCTGGCCGAGTCCGTACGCGGACTGCTGCGCGCACCCGGCGTTCCCGTGCAGGACGTGCCGGACCGGGGGCTCGACCACGGCGCGTACGTGCCGCTGGTGGAGATGTACCCCGAGGCGGACATCCCCGTACTCCAGATCTCCCTGCCGACCCTGGACCCGCGCCGCCTCATGGACCTCGGCCGCAGGCTCGCGCCGCTGCGCGACGAGGGCGTGCTGGTCGTCGGCAGCGGCTTCTTCACCCACAACCTGGCCGCGCTGCGACAAGGCGGCGTCCCGTCCTGGTCGGCCGAGTTCGACGCCTGGGGCCAGGAGGCGCTGGCGGCGGGCGACGTGGACGCGCTGCTCGACTTCGCCCACAAGTCCCCGTCCGGACAGCTCGCGCACCCCCGCACCGAGCACTTCGCCCCTCTCTTCGTGACGCTGGGCGCGGCGGAGGCCACGGGGGACCTCGCTGGGCAGCGCAGTGTGATCGAGGGTTTCTGGATGGGTCTGGCGAAGAGGTCGGTGCAGTTCGGCTGAGGCCCCGTAAGGGGCGCGGGGAACTGCGCGACCAGCCACATTCGGCCCGTAGCCGGGCCACCGGCCGGCGGAGGGCACCTAGACACCTAGCTGAGCGGCTCGCTCAGCTCAACCGCCCGCAGAGCCGCCGCCAGAGCCCGCTCATCGCCGACGTCCAACGCGGTATCGGTCAGCTTGATGACGTGCTCGTCACCGTGCGCGAGGGCCCGCTCCACAACCTCTCCGGCGGAGAACGTACCGGGCGGCTCATACGCGACGGGCGCGTCCGGCGCGTACATGGCCGTCACCGCCGCCGAAGCCGTCCAGGCCGCCCGCAGACTGGGCACCCACAGGCCGCGCGGCAGTGCGGGCAGCACACGGAGCACGGCGTTGGGCGCGGTCGCCGCGTGCACCAGCATCGTCTCCTCGCCGTGGCCATGCGTGGCGTACCGGTGGGTGGCCGCCCGCACCAGCTCGGTCAGCCTGCGCCGCGCCTCCTCGGGGCCGTCCACGGAGGCCGCCCACACCGGCAGCCCCCGGACGCGGCCGAGGCGGGCGGGGAAGCCGCCTTCGGTCCGGTCGGCGATGGGCGGCACCGCGTCCAGGGCGTCGGCCGCGCTGTCGGCGCCCGGCAGCGGGGTGACGCCGGTGACCGGGCGGTGCCGGGCGGCCCAGTAGCCGAGGCCGTGCGCGAGTTCGGCGAGGCGGGGCTCGGTGGCGCCCCGCTCCAGGGACCGCACGGCGTGGCCGACCCGGATCACCGGGTGCGTCGAACCTCCGTACATCCCGGGCAGCAGCAGCGGCCACCACTCGGCGAGCACGTCGCGCCAGGGCCTCTCCTCGACCTCGCGGCGGAAGTGGGCGATCCAGTCGGCCGCCCGGCGCGGATCTCCGAGCGCGGTGTGCCGGTCGGCGTCGGTGATCGGGGCGAGGGGAGCGGGAAATTCCTCCAATTTCGGGGCGTAGAGATCGAGCCACCGGTGGACCGCCCCCGACTGCCCGTGCGCGGAGAGTGCCTCGACGGCCATCGGCGCGTGGTTGGTGAGCCGCCCCAGCCGCTCGGGCCCGAAGCCGTGCAGCCGCTCAAGGGCTTCGTCGAGGATGCCTGTGGTGTCGGTGTCGGTGCCGGTCTCGGTGTCGCTCATGCGGGGACGGTAGGCCCTTGACCCGTCGGCCCGTAACGGCCTTGCGCCCTAGGTCCGGGGGCCGAGGGGACGCTCGTACCAGGCGACGTCCCAGTACCGCCCGAACTTCCTGCCGACGTCCTCGTACGTCCCCACGTGCCGGAACCCGAAGCGTTCGTGGAGTCGGACCGAGGCCTCGTTCGGCCGGGCGATCCCCGCGTAGGCGCGGTGCAGGTCCTCGCCCTCCAGGGCCTCGAAGAGCGCCTTGTAGAGCAGTGTGCCGATGCCGCGGCCCGCGGCGTCCGGCGCGCAGTAGACGCTTACTTCCACGGAAGTGGAGTAAGCGGGCTTCGGGCGGAAAGGGCTACTGGTCGTGTACCCGAGCAGCCGGCCCGGGTGGGCGCCGGAATCCGGCTCCTGGGCAACCAAGAGGCGGTGAGGGCCGTCTTCGGGGTGGGAGAGCAGCCAAGGGCGGCGCTCTTCCGGCAGGAAGACGACGGTGTCGAAGGTGATGGCCGTCTCACGTACGTAGTGGTTGTAGAGGTCGGTGAGGGGATCGAGATCGCTCTCCACCCCCGGCCTGACCTGCACCTCTGTACGCCCTGACATCATCCGGCCTCCCCCTGTGGCGCGACAGGGTACTGCACCGTCAGGAAAAAAGATGTGCGGCTTGGGAATTCTGTCCGGATTCCAGTCGTTGTTTCCATCGGATGCAGGGCACCCGAGGGTGTGCCATCCGCCACAGAGGCCCCAGCAAAGGGCCGGCCAGGACAACCACACGCAAGGGAGCACGCATGGCAACCCGTGCCGTCGCCCGTCGCAAGTCCGCCTCCGGCGAGACCAACGCGGCACGCAGTGTTCGCGCTGTAGGCGGGGAGATCGCCGACCGCGACCTGGTCGGCATGTACCTCGACGAGATCGCCCGTACGCCACTGCTCGACGCCGCCAAGGAAGTGGAGCTGTCCCAGATCATCGAGGCGGGTGTCTACGCCCGCAAGATCCTGGACGGCGAGGTCGAGGACAGCAGGATCACCGCGGACCGCGAGGAGCTCGAAGCCCTCGTCGCCGACGGTGAGCGCGCCAAGGACGTCTTCATCCGCTCGAACCTCCGCCTCGTCGTCGCGGTCGCCCGCCGCTATCCGCGCAGTGGCCTGCCCCTCCTCGACCTGATCCAGGAGGGGAACGCGGGCCTGGTGCGAGCGGTCGAGAAGTTCGACTATGCCAAGGGTTTCAAGTTCTCGACGTACGCCACGTGGTGGATCCGCCAGGCCATCACCCGCTCGATAGCCGACCAGTCCCGCACCATCCGCCTCCCCGTCCACCTGGTGGAGGAGCTGGGCCGCATCCGCCGCGTGCAGCGCGAGTTCAACCGCGAGCACGGCCGGGAGCCTGAGCCCGCGGAGATCGCCGCCGAGCTGGACTCGACGCCCGCGCGCGTCATCGACGTCCTGGACTGGGCGCGCGACCCCGTCTCGTTGAACATGGGCGTGGACGACACGGGCGACACCCAGTTCGGTGACCTCCTCGAGGACACCTCGGCCGTCTCGCCCGAGCAGTCCGTCCTCTCGCTGCTGCGCAGCGAGGAGCTGGGCGGCCTCCTCGGCCGCCTCGACCAGCGCACGGCCTCCATCATCAAGATGCGGTACGGCATCGAGGACGGGCGGGAGCGGACGCTGACGGAGGTCGGCAAGGAGCATGGGCTCACCCGCGAGCGGATCCGGCAGATCGAGAAGCACGCGCTTCTCGAACTGAAGAAGTTGGCGCGGGACACCGGGTTCGACGCGGTGGCCTAGGCGGCCGGCCCTGGGCGGGCCATTAGCCGGGCCCCGGTGCCATCCCCCCCGGCACCGGGGTCCTTTTTCGCGCTTCGCGCGTTGGTTTCCCGCCCTCCCCCCCGGCAAAAGCGCCGTACCCGAACGGCAAAACCCGCGCTGGTCGCCTCACCCCGGCGGCTGCTCCGTCGCTCGGGACAGGCGGGTGCCCAGGTCTCTGAGGCAGGTCACCAGGGCCTCGGGGCCGTGCGCCGTGAAGTCGCAGTCCACCAGGGCCAGGCGGACCGCCAGCCATTCGATGGAGTCCGTCGCCGTGCCGCGCAGACGGCAGCGGTGCTCGTCCAGCGGTTCCACCGTGCCGAGCGCCGAGGGCAGCCGGGCCACGACGGACTCCGCGGGCGCGGCGAAGGTCACGTCGATCTCGTACGACTGCTGCCCCCGCCAGACCGACTGGCGGATGAACTCCGCGGCGTCCCCCTTCGGCAGCTCCCGCGGCACGAACCGCGCCCCCGTGGCGAACGGGTCGGCCACCCGGTCGACGCGGAACGTCCGCCAGTCCTCGCGGTCGATGTCGTACGCCACGAGGTACCAGCGCCGCCCCGTCGAGACCAGGCGGTACGGCTCCGTCAGGCGGCGCGACTCCGTCCCGTCACCCGCCCGGTAGGCGAACCGCAGCCGCTCGTGGCCCGCCGCGGCCGACGCCATCACCGTCAGCGTCTCCGGCGCGATACTCGCCCCGTCTCCGCTGGTCAGCGGCGTCGTCGCGGTCTGTAGCGCGGAGACCCGGTGGCGCAGACGGGCGGGCAACACCTGCTCCAGCTTGGCGAGCGCCCGTACGGACGCCTCCTCCACGCCCTCCACGGCGTGCCCCGCCCCGGCCCGCAGCCCCACCGCGATCGCCACGGCCTCCTCGTCGTCGAGGACCAACGGCGGCATGGCCTTGCCCGCGACCAGCCGGTAGCCGCCGGTCGCGCCCTGACTGGCCCGCACCGGATAGCCGAGGTCCCGCAGCCGGTCGATGTCCCGCCGCACGGTACGCCTGCTGACACCGAGCCGCTCGGAGAGCTCACCGCCGGGCCACTCGCGGGGCGTCTGGAGAAGGGAGAGCAACTGGAACAGCCGGGCGGGCGTATCGGCCCCGGCCGCGCTCATGCGGCGCCCCCCGGGCAGCCCGAAGCCACGGCGTCCGGGAAGGCCGAAGCCGCGTCCGTCGTCACGCCCGTCATCTCATTCGTCGTCATGACGTTCACGATGCCGCAGAACTAGGACACAGGCTGACCTATACGCGTCCTAGCCTCCTCCCATGACTTCACCGAGCACCACTTCCGCCCCTGTGGGACAGGAGGCCACCGCCGACCGGCGACGTTGGTTCGCCCTGGCCATCGTGATGACCGCCGCCTTCATGGACCTGGTCGACGTCACGATCGTCAATATCGCGATTCCGTCGATCCAGCGGGACGCGGGCGCCTCGTTCAGCCAGATCCAGTGGATCACCGCGGGGTACACCCTCGCCTTCGCCGCCGGTCTCATCACGGGCGGGCGACTCGGAGACATCCACGGACGCAAGCGGCTCTTCCTGATCGGCATCACCGGCTTCACCGTCGCCTCCGCGCTCTGCGGCTTCGCCGCCAGCCCGGAGATGCTGGTCGCCTCGCGCATCCTTCAGGGCGGCATGGCCGCGCTGATGGTCCCGCAGGTGCTGTCCATCGTCCACGCGACCTTCCCCGCCCACGAGCGCGGCAAGGTCTTCGGGCTCTTCGGCATGGTCGTCGGGCTCGGCGCGGTCTCCGGACCGCTCCTTGGCGCGCTGCTCACCGAGTGGAACATCCTCGGCCTGGAGTGGAGGCCGATCTTCCTCATCAATCTGCCGGTCGGCATCGCCGGAATCATCCTCGGCCGGAAGTTCATCACCGAGTCCAAGGCCCCGAGGGCCCTCAAGCTCGACCTCGTCGGCGTCGTCCTGGTCACGCTCGGCCTGCTCATGCTCATCTACCCACTGACCCGTGGGCGCGAGCTGGGCTGGCCGACCTGGGGCTACGTCATGATGGCCGGCGCGCTCGTCGTCTTCGGCGCCCTCATCGCGTACGAGAAGTGGAAGACGGCGAAGGACGGCTCGCCGCTCGTCGAGCTGTCGCTGTTCAAGGTGAAGAGCTTCGCCGCGGGCATCGCCGTACAGACCGTCTTCGGCGTCGTGATGGGCATCTTCTTCCTCGTCTGGACCCTGTATATGCAGTTCGGCCTCGGCTGGACCCCGCTGCGCGCCGGCCTGACCGGCGTGCCGTTCTCGATCGCCGTCTCGGCGGCCGCCGGCCTGTCCGTGCAGAAGCTCGTGCCCCGCTTCGGCCGCAAGGTCCTCCAGGCCGGGGCCCTGGCCATGGCCGCCGGCCTGCTGATCTACATCTGGGAGGCGGACCGGTACGGCGCGGACATCTCGCCCTGGCAGATGACGCTGCCGCTGGTCGTGATGGGCGTCGGCATGGGCCTGATCGTGGCGCCGCTGACGGACGCGGTCCTCTCGGACGTGCCGCAGGAGCACGCGGGTTCCGCCTCCGGGCTCATCAACACCGTGCAGCAGATGGGCACCGCGCTCGGCCTCGGCCTGGTGTCGGTGGTCTTCTTCGGGGTGATCGACGAGCGGGTCGCGCCGAGCCGGCTCCCCGCGGAGTACATGGCCGGATTCGAGAACGCGCTGTGGTGGGCGGCGGGCGTGCTCGCGGTCATCTTCCTCATCATGTTCGCGCTCCCGGCGAAGCCGAGGCAGCACGTGGAGGGCGGCGACGAGCCGACGCCCGCGGCCGAACTCCCCGAGAAGGAGCCGGCACTGATTTCTTGACCCTTACGCCAAAGAACGGCCCAGCCCAGCGGAGCGCTAAAGCTCCGCCTGGGCCGCCGTCGCGTCCAAGGACTCCAGAACAGCCTTCGGGCTGCCCCCCTTGGCCACCGCCTCGCCGATCCGCGCGCGCACGGCGGCCCTGACATCGGGCCACGAGCCGAGGTTCGTCGGCTGGAAGCGGGCCTGCGGCATCTGGTCGATGAAGTCCCACATCGGCCGCTGCCGAGGGTCCTTGCGCAGGGCGTCCGACGCCGAACCGGTCACCGGCAGCGCGGACTGCCCGCCGCCGTACGCCACGGCGGACTTGCTGCCGTACAGGTAGCTCAGGAACGTGCCGCACCGCTCGCGCCGCCCGTTCCGCCTGAACGCCATCAGCCAGTCGTTGAGCCCCACCGGCGGCGCGGCGCCGCCGAGCTTCTTGGGGAACGGGGCGTGCGCGTAAGGGAACTTGGCCCGGTCGGCGGCGCCCATCAGGACCGGATGCGCGATCATCATGCCGATCCTGCCGCGCAGGAACTGGGCGTACGCGTCCGTCCTGGAGAGCTTCGAGGGGTCCGCGCCCGCCAGGCCCTCGCCGACGAGGTTGTCCCGCAGCCAGGTCAGCGTGTCGATGTTGCTGGGGCTGGCGAAGTCGTAGCCGGTCAGGCCGGAGTAGCCGCCGCCGTCCGCGAGCAGCCAGGCCAGCGCCTCGTCCTCGGCGGCCTCCGGGCCGAGCTGCAGCCCGTAGGGGGTCGGGACGCCGATCGCCTTCAACGCCTTGGCCGCGTCGTGCAGTTCGGCCCAGGAGCGGGGGGCGTTGATGCGGGCCTGCTTGAAGAGGGCCTTGTTGTAGAAGAGCCGTGGGGTGCTGGCGAGGAAGGGCAGGCCGTACTGGACGCGGTTGACCATGCCCGCCTCCGCGTACGAGCGGATGAAGTCGCCCTCGGTGCGTACGTCGAAGAGGTCGTCGGCGCCGTAGAGCCTGTCGTCCTCGGCGTACGGGGCGAAGAAGTTGGACTGTGCGATGTCGGGGGCGTCGCCGTCCTTCACGCGCCGGGCCAGGGTCTGGTCGAGCTTGGCGAACGGGACGCGTTCGAGGTCGACTTGGATGTCCGGGTGCGCCTTCTCGAAGGCGGCGACGACCTTGCCCCACTGGTCGCCGATCGAGGAGCCGACGCTGTCGTCGTAGCTGGCGACGAGGAGCTTGAGGGGCGTCTCGGTCTCGGCGGAACAGGCGCTGAGCCCGGCGGCGCCGAGAGCGGTGGCGCCGGTGAGCCCGGCCGTGTGGAGAAGGAACTGCCGACGACGCACCGCTGTTGCCACCTCTGCCTCTACGGTTCTACGGGCCCTGTGGGTTCCGTAGCTTTCGCGAGCTTTCGCGGTGGCAGATTCTGCCATAGGGGCAGCTTGTGCCGGAGAGGCCCCCGGGTGGGGGCTGGCATAACCTGCCTCTCATGCCCGCCCGTTCGCAGCCACCACCGCCACCACCACCGCAGTCAGCGCACTCGGCTCAGTCCCGGCAATCCCCGCAGCCTTCACTCACGGAGCGGCGGAAGAGCGAGACCCGCCTCGACATCGCCCGCACGGCCGCCTCGCTCTTCGCCACCGACGGACTCCGCGCCACCCGCGCCGAGGACATCGCCCGCGCCGCGGGCGTCGCGCCGCGCACCTTCTACCGCTACTTCGCCACCAAGGAGGAGGCGGTCGCCCCGCTCTTCACCGCCGGTGCCCAGCAGTGGGCCGAAGCGGTGCGGCAGGCGCCGGACGGCCTCTCGGTCCCGGACGCACTGCGGCACGCCGTGGCCCACACGCTCGCCGCCGGGGACGCGGGCGCGGCGGAATCCCTGGAGTGGGTGCGCTCGCTGCTGCGGATGTCGGAGCAGAGCCCGGCGCTGCGCGCGGTGTGGGCGGACACGTGCCACGCCTCGGAGCAGACGCTGCTTGCGGTCCTCGTGGAGCGGACGGGCGGGGACGGGCCGCCTCTTGAGCTGAGCCTCGCCGTGGCCGTCGCGAGCGCGGCGGTACGGGTGGCCGTCGAGACCTGGGCTGCGGGCGACGCCCCCGCCGACGGCCCCGATGGCCCGACCGCGCTGGCGGCCCGCTGTCTCGGCGCACTGGACGCCTTCCCCTGGCCGTAAAAAATCCGTGAGGTCACGCAGAACCGGAAGTCCGATTGTGTCCACGTCACGCCCGTAGATGTTTACTTTCCCGAAATCCAGCCGTACTGTCCCTCTGAAACCACAGGAACGGGCATGCGGCGGAGGCAAACGGACATGTACGCACCGGAGCGACAGCAGGAGATCCTGCGGCTCGCGCGAGACGGCGGGCGGGTCGACGTGCTGTCGCTGGCCGAGGAGTTCAAGGTCACCGCGGAGACCATCCGCCGCGACTTGAAGGCACTGGACCGCGCCGGGCTCGTACGCCGTGTGCACGGCGGGGCCATACCGGCCGGGCGCCTGGACTTCGAGCCGGACCTCGCCGAGCGCGAGGGCACCGCCGCGGACGAGAAGGACCGCATCGCCCGCGCCGCCCTCGGCGAGCTGCCCGCCGAGGGCAGCGTCGTCCTCGACGCCGGGTCGACCGTCGCGCGGCTCGCGGCGGCTCTCCCGCTGGAGTCGACGCTCACCGTCGTCACGCACAGCCTGCCGACCGCCGCCCGCCTCGCCGACCACCCCGGCATCCAGCTCCACCTCATCGGCGGCCGGGTCCGGCAGCGTACGCGCGCGGCCGTCGACGCCTGGGCTCTACGGGCGTACGGAGAGATCCGCGCCGACGTCCTCTTCCTCGCCGCCAACGGCTTCTCCGCCGAGGCCGGGCTCACCACCCCCGACCTCGCCGAGGCCGCCGTGAAACGCGCGGCCGTCGCCGCGGCCCGCCGGGTCGTCCTGCTGGCGGACTCCGCCAAGCACGGCCAGGACCACTTCGCCCGCTTCGGCGACCTCACCGATGTGGACCTACTGATCACAGACACCGGCCTCGCCCCCGACGAAGCCGCCACCATCGAACGGGCCGGCACGGAAGTAGTACGCGCATGATCCTCACCGTCACCCCGAACCCCTCCCTCGACCGTACCTACGAGGTGCCCTCCCTCGACCGCGGCGAGGTCGTGCGCGCCACCGGTGACCGTATGGACCCGGGCGGCAAGGGCGTCAACGTCTCGCGGGCCGTGGCGGCGGCGGGTGTACGGACCGTCGCCGTGCTGCCGCTCGGCGGCGCGCCCGGCGCGCTGGTCGCCCGGCTCCTCGATGAGCAGGGCATCGAGGCGGCCCCGGTGCCGGTGGCCGGGCAGACCCGTTCCAACATCGCGGTCGCGGAGCCGGACGGCACTCTGACGAAGATCAACGCCCTCGGCCCCGAACTCTCCGAGGCCGAGCAGGAGTCCCTGCTCGCCACCGTCGGCGAGAAGTCCGTCGGCGCCGACTGGGTCGCCTGCTGCGGCAGCCTCCCGCGCGGCCTCGCGCCCTCCTGGTACGCCGAGTTGGTGTCCCGCGCCCACGCGGCGGGCGCCCGTATCGCCCTGGACACCTCGGGCCCCGCCCTGCTCGCCGCCCTCGCCGAACGCCCCGACGTCGTCAAGCCCAACGCCGAGGAGCTCGCCGGAGCCGTCGGCCGCCCCCTCGCCACCGTCGGCGACGCGGTCGAGGCGGCGGAGGAACTGCGGGAACTGGGCGCGCACGCCGTACTCGCCAGCCTCGGCGCGGACGGCCAGCTCCTGGTGGACCCCTCGGGCGCGTACTTCGCGAGCGCCCCGGTCGACACCGTACGCAGCAACGTCGGCGCCGGTGACTCCTCCCTGGCCGGTTTCCTGATCGCGGGCGGCACAGGGGCGCGCGCCCTCGCCTCGGCCGTGGCGCACGGCGCCGCCGCGGTCCAGCTGCCGGGCAGCGTGATGCCGTCGCCCTCGGACCTGAGGCCGGAGGCGGTCACCGTGACGGCCGACGTCCCGCTGGACCGCGTACTGACAGAGCCGGCCTCATGAGCCGCCCCTACGCCCACGCCCCACACGCCCACGGAACGAAGCCAAGGAGCCCGCGATGACCGACGTGATCACCGCGGATCTGGTCGACCTCGATCTCGACCTGTCCGCAGAAAGCAAGGAAGCCGCGGCCCGCTCCCTCGCCGAGCGCATGGTGGCCCTCGGGCGCGTGACCGACCTGGACGGGTTCCTCGCCGACGTCGCGGCCCGCGAGGCGCAGATGCCGACCGGCCTGGACGGCGGCATCGGCATCCCGCACTGCCGCAGCGAGCACGTCACCGAGCCGACCCTCGCCTTCGGCCGCTCGGCCCGCGGCATCGACTTCGGGGCGCCGGACGGCCCGGCGGACCTGATCTTCCTGATCGCGGCCCCGTCGGGCGCGGACGACGCCCACCTGACGATCCTGTCGTCACTGGCGAGACAACTGATGGACGCGGACTTCACGGCCGCACTGCGGGCCACGACGGACGCGGAATCGGCAACGGCCCTCATCCGGGGCAACGGGCGCGCGGACGGGAAGGCACCCGCGCGAAGCGTGGAACAAGAAACAGAACCCACCACCCCGCAGCCCTTCCGCATCGTCGCCGTCACCTCCTGCCCCACAGGCATCGCCCACACCTACATGGCGGCCGAGTCCCTGGAGAACGCGGCCCGCGAGGCAGGCGTAGAACTGACCGTGGAGACACAGGGCTCGGCAGGCTTCACCCGCCTGGACCCGGCGGTCATAGCCGCCGCGGACGCGGTGATCCTGGCCCACGACATCCCCGTAAGGGACAAGCCACGCTTCGCGGGCAAGCCCACGGTCGACGTGGGCGTGAAGGCGGCCATCAACCGCCCGGCGGAACTGATCGCACAGGCCCACGAGAAGGCGGCCCGCGGCGAGACGACCGCGGGCGCCAAGGACCCGAGCCCGGTCGACGACACCGGGGAGAGCGGCGACGGCTACGCCACCAAGCTGCGCAAGTGGCTGATGTCCGGCGTGAGTTACATGGTCCCCTTCGTCGCCGCGGGCGGCCTCCTCATCGCCCTCGGCTTCGCCATCGGCGGCTGGAAGATCGACAAGGCGCCGTCCGTCGCCGAGCACTTCATCTGGACGGACCACACCAGCTGGGCCGCGCTGCTGTTCCAGATCGGCGGGCTCGCCTTCGCCTTCCTGGTCCCGGTCCTCGCGGGCTACATCGCGTACGGGATGGCCGACAGGCCGGGTCTGGTCCCCGGCTTCGTCGGCGGCTCGGTCGCCGTCACCATCAACGCGGGCTTCCTCGGCGGTCTCGCCGCGGGCCTGATCGCGGGCGCCGTCGTCATGGGCGTCCAGCGGGTCCGCATCCCGGCCGTGCTGCGCGGCATCATGCCGGTCGTGGTGATCCCGCTGATCTCCTCGGCGGTGGTCGGCTTCCTGATGTTCCTCGTCGTCGGCAAGCCCATCGCGTCCCTGCAGAGCGCGCTGACCGACTGGCTGGAGGGCCTCTCCGGCGCCAACGCGATCATCCTCGGCGTCATCCTCGGCCTGATGATGTGCTTCGACCTCGGCGGCCCGCTGAACAAGGTCGCGTACGCCTTCGCTGTGGGCGGCCTCGCCCACCCGACCGACGGCAGCCTCAAGGTCATGGCCGCGGTGATGGCGGCCGGCATGGTGCCGCCGCTCGCCATGGCGCTCGCCACGACCGTGCGCGGCAGGCTCTTCACCAGGACCGAGCGGGAGAACGGCAAGGCGGCCTGGTTCCTGGGCGCCTCCTTCATCACCGAGGGCGCGATTCCGTTCGCGGCCGCCGACCCGCTGCGGGTGATCCCCGCGTCGATGGCGGGCGGCGCGGTCACCGGCGCCCTGTCGATGGCCTTCGGCTGCACCCTGCGCGCCCCGCACGGCGGTGTCTTCGTGGTGCCGCTGATCGGGCATCCGCTGCTCTACCTCGTGGCGATCGCCGCCGGTGTCTGCGTCTCCACGGTCGTGGTGATCCTGCTCAAGGGCGCGGGCGCGCGCATGTGCGACTTGCGTCACTTCAGGACCTAAGCCCCATAACCCCCCTGTCGGAAGTCCCTGCCCTTGTTGTCTACTGGGCCGCATGTTCCGGGATGTCTCGATCGTTCAGCAGATAGGCGTGACCGTGCTCGCCGTGGCGACCGTGGCCTGGGCCGTCGGTCTGGTGCGGGTGATGCGCAGGGACCGGACCTCCCCAAGCTCTCCACTCCGGTCGAGCAGGGGAGGCTCCATCCCGGGCCAGCAGGGCCCACCGCGCGCGGAGACCGTGGAACTCACGGCGGACGAACGGGCCGCCTTCGCCGGACTCGTACGCCAGTACGGCGGCCAGTACGGCGACGGGCGCTCGTAGCCCCGAAGCCTTCCTACTGGCCCGGCGCCGCGCCCGTCGCCCTGCGCTCCATCGCGGCGCGGGCCGCCTCCTCGGTGGCGTACACCTCGCACATATGGCGTCCGTCGGGCGTCAGCGTGTGCTCGACCTCCCACAGGCTGATCTCGCCGCCGTCGAAGAGCAGGAACGCGTGCTCGTAGAGCGAGAAGCTCAGCCGCGCCTCGCCGCTCAGGCCGGGGCGGCCGAAGGCCTGCGTTATCTGATGGGCGAACGCCGCGCGCAGCAGGCGCGCGATGTCCTCGCCGGGGCGGTCGTCGTTCTCCGCGCGCCGCAGCAGCCGGCGCGCGTGGTCCGCCGAGTCGTCGGGGGCGTACGAGTGACGGGGCACGGAGTCGGCCGGCATCTGGAGCACGAAGGACCGGCCGCAGACGGGCGGGTCGGGCGGCAGCGGCAGCCGCGACGTGGCGACGCCCGCCTCCTCCTCGTCGGCGTAGATCTCATACGTCGGGGCGCTGCCCGGCGTCGTGTTGTGCACGAGTTCCCAGAGCGTGAGCACGGACGCGTCGGCGAGCAGCCAGGTGTGTCTGTACGTCTCGCGGTGCAGCCCCGCGCTGTGGTGCGCGGAGTGCAGGGAACTGTCGTACGCGAGGGCCGAGTCGAGGCGGCCTATCACCTCGTCCGGCAGGTCGAAGGAGTTCAGGGCGCGGCCGAGGAGTCGCTCGAGGTGCTCCTCCGGAGAGTGTGGCTCGGGCGACTCGGGTGGCTGGTACGCCGTTTCGTACGGAACGCTCAAGGCTTCTCCCGGCGTTGCTGCATGTCACCTGGTGAGTGCATACCGTAGCCCCTGGGTCCGACATCATGCCCGGGAACGGGAAAACGCGCGAGCCACGTGGGAAGTTCCCACGTGGCTCGCTCAGTTGAGGGGTGCGTCAGCTCGCGCTGCCCGCCGTCCACTCGCTCCACGACATGTTCCAGCCGTTGAGACCGTTGTCCGGGGAGATCGTCTTGTCGGGGGAGCCCTTGACCGTCACGACGTCACCGATCAGGGAGTTGTTGAAGAACCAGGCGCCCTGTGTGTTCGGGTCGCCCGCGCCCCGCGCGTCCTGGAGGCCGACACAGCCGTGGCTGGTGTTGGCGCTGCCGAAGATCGACGGCGAGCCCCAGTAGTTGCCGTGGATGAAGGTGCCGGACTGGGAGAGCCGCATGGCGTGCGGCACGTCCTTGATGTCGTACTCCCCGCCGAAGCCGACCGTGTCGCCGTTCATACGGGTCTGGGTGAACTTCTCGGAGATCACCATCTTGCCGTTGTACGTCGGGTTCGACGCGCTGCCCGCGGAGATCGGGATGGTCTTGATGACCTTGCCGTCCCGCTCGACCGTCATCTTCTTGGCGTTGACGTCGACGGTGGAGACCTGCGCGCGGCCGACGGTGAAGGTGACCGTCTTGTGCTGCACGCCGGTGATGCCGTTGCCGCCCTTCACGCCGTCCAGGTCGATCTTCATGGTGACCTTGGAGCCGGCCTTCCAGTACTCCTCGGGCCGGAAGTCGAGGCGCTGGTTGCCGAACCAGTGGCCGACGACCTTCTGGCCGCTGGTGGACGTCACCGTGATGTGCGACTGGACGTCCTTCTTCTCCGTGATCGCCTTGTCGAAGTTGAAGGAGACCGGCATGCCGACGCCGACCGTGGTGCCGCCGTCCGGGGTGTAGCTGCCGATGAAGCTGTTGGCCGAGGAGACGGTGGTGAACGTCGCGTTCTCCGTCGCCGCGTTGCCCTTGGGGTCCTTGGCGTTGGCGGTGACCTTGTACTTCGTGCCGCGCTCCAACTGGCCCTTGGGCTTCCAGGTGGTGCCGTCGCCGGAGATGGTTCCCTCGACCGCGGTGCCGGACGTCACCGACGTCATCTTCACGCTGGTCAGCTTGCCGCCCTTGACCTTCACGCCGGTGGCGTTGATCGAGGCGTCGGTGGCGCCGTCCTTCGAGGAGATGGTGATGTCGGCGCCCTTGGCGGCGGAACTCCCGCCCTTCTTGTCGTCCTTGGCGCCCGCGTCGCCCCCGCAGGCCGTGAGGGTCAGCGCGCCCACGGCGGCGAGCGCGGTGGCGGCCAGCAGGGCACGGCGCCGGGGGTTGACTACGACCGACCTTGTCACGGGCTGCTCCAAGTACGTGTTCTGATCCAGTACGTTCTGTTCCAGTACGACTAAAGAGCGCCCCGTGGCGCGGAGAGGTTCCCTCCGGAGGGTGTGAGAACGGGCACACCAGGTGCCCAACACGCGCTCCTACGCGTAGAGATCGCGGTACGCGGGGAACGTGCCGCCCGGCGTCCGGACGGACTCCGCGGCCAGCATCGCCCGCACGATCGCGGCCGTCACCAGGTCGGCGCCCGCGGCGAGGATCTCGTTGAGCGCGAGCGGGCTGCCGGCGTCCAGCGGGCGCTCCCCCGTGGCGAGGGCGAAGACCGTGTCACCGTCGTTGAGGAGGTGGACGGGCCGCACGGCGCGCGCCATGCCGTCGTGCGAGGTGCCGGCGAGCTTCTGCGCCTGCGCCTTGGTCAGTTCGGCGTCGGTGGCGACGACGGCGAGTGTGGTGTTGAGGGGCGGCGGCCCGTTCCCGGCAGCGGCCTCGGCTAGGCGCCGCGCGGCCTCCTCGTGCACCTCCGGCGCGGGGTAACCGACCCGCTGCCCCTCGAAGTACCGCCCGTACAGCGCACCCGTCCTCGGATCGAACCCCGACCCCGCGGCGTTCGCCACGACCAGCGCCGCGACCGTGATGCCCGAGTCGAGGCGGACGCTCGCACTGCCGATACCCCCCTTCATCTTGCCGACCACCGCGCCGGTCCCCGCGCCGACGTTGCCCTCCTCGACGGGCGTGAACGGCTCGGTGCGCGCGGCCGCCTCCACCGCGGCCCGCCCGGTCGCCGCGTCGGGGCGGGCCCTGAAGTCGCCGCCCCGGCCCAGGTCGAAGACGCAGGCGGCGGGGACGACGGGCACCACGTGGGAGGGATCGGCGCCGACCCGCACCCCTCGGCCCCGCTCCTCCAGCCACGCCATCACCCCGGACGCGGAGTCCAGACCGTACGCGCTGCCGCCGGTGAGCACGACGGCCTCGACGCGCTGCACGAGGTTGCGCGGATCGAGGGCGTCCGTCTCGCGGGTGCCGGGCCCGCCGCCGCGCACGTCCACGGCGGCGACGGCGCCTCCCTCGGGCGCCAACACGACCGTCGTCCCAGTCAGTTGTTCGTCTCCGACGAGCGTGGCATGCCCGACGCGCAGGCCCGCGACATCGGTCAGGGAGTCAGTAGTCATACGCCGATGCGTATCACGCGCGGTGGTTCACGAGGTCCGGGCGGCGCGATTCATGCGGGCCTGGTGGCGCGGTTCATACGGGCGGTGAGCGTCACCCCCGTCACGACCGTCGCTGTCGCCACGAGACCCGCCACGAGCACCGCCCAGCGCCCCGCGAACGTACTCGCCAGCGTCGCCAACGCGCTCACCGGCAGCACCATTTGCTGGGCGAGCCCCACCTTGAAGTACCGCGCGTGCAGCGCCCACACGGTAATCAGATAGAGCGCCGTCGGGACCGTCACGGCGGCGGACGCGGCCAGCGTCGAGAGGTGCGGCGCCTGGCCCACGGCCTGCTCGACCGCCACCTCGATCCCGGCCCCGATCGCCGCGGCCGAGCCGAGGATCACGTAGTGGCCATACCCCCACAGGAACGCCTGGTGGTTGCCGTGCAGCCGCCCGTGGGCCGGCACGACGAAGTAGATCCACCACGCGGCGAAGACGATGAGCAGCCCACCCGCGGCGATGGGCAGGAGTTCGTCGAGCGCGTCGTTCTCCTCGATGCCCGACTTCACCGCGACCGTCGCCGCCGCGATCGTCTCGCCGAGCACGATGATCGTGAACAGTCCGTACCGCTCCGAGATGTGGTGCGGGTGCCAGGCCGTGGTGTACTTCCGCTCCGCGATCACCGGCACGCACATCTCGGCGACCGCCATCACGAGGAACAGCCACGGCCGGGCGTCCTCCGGCAGGAACAGCAGCCCCGACCAGCCGATCTGGCAGATCACCACCCCGATCGCGTACCGCAGAGCCGTGGTCCGCTCGGCACCGGTCGCCGCCCCGGCCGCGCGCAGCCACTGCGAGGAGAGCGCGATCCGCATGATCAGGTAGCCGAGCCAGATCAACAGGAAGTCGTGGTCCTGGAAGGCCCGGGAGACTCCGGCGGCGAAGACGAGGACACCGGCGATCTGGATCAGCGTGACCACGCGGTACAGCACGTCGTCGTTGTCGTACGCCGAGGAGAACCAGGAGAAGTTGACCCAGGCCCAGAACAGCGCGAAGAACACCATCGCGTAATTGAGGATGCCCTCGCCCGCGTGCCCCTCGGCGACCGCGTGCACCAGCTCGGCACCGGCCTGCGCGACCGCCACGACGAAGCAGAGGTCGAAGAAGAGCTCCAGCGGTGTCGCGGCGCGGTGCTTCTCGTCCCGCCCGCGGGCGACGAGCGGCCGCAGCGGCTTGGAGAAGCCCGGCGGCGAGGGGCGGGAGGTGGGGGTGCCGGGAGCGCCGGGGGTGCCGGGGGAGTCGGCGGAGTGGGGGGATGACGTCATGCGCCCAGAACACCAGAAGACGTCCGCCGATCCGGGCCGCGCCGCGCCACACGCGTATCACCGCCCGGCCCCCCGCGGCCCCCGGCTCGGCCTCGCAGGTCAGGGCCTCGGGGCCGTCCGACGGCGGCTGTCCGGTACGGCCGACGTACCCTGGAGGCATGAGTACCGCCCCCGCCCACGGATCGCGCGATCCGGAGGAGCCGAAGAAGCCGAAGAACACGCTGGTCTTCGACGATCCGCTGTCGCAGCAGTCTTCGGACGATACGGACCGAGGGTGGGGCGAGCGGGCCGATTCCGGCGGCGACAGCGCCGCCGACCTGGCACGCTTCCTCGACGAGAAGCCGCCCCACCACCTCTGAGCCCACCAGCTCCGAGGCCGGGGCCGGGCTGTTCCCCGCCGGGCTACTCCTCGCGGGGCCCGGAGCCGCGCTGCGCCACCAGGGCGTCGCGGATCTCCTTGAGGACCTCCAGCTCGGAGACCTCCATGACCTCCTTCGTCCCTTCCTTCTCGGCCTTCCTGGCGGCCGCCCGCGCCAGGTACTTGGCCATCGGCAGCACCATCAGGAAGTACACGACGGCCGCGGTGATCACGAAGCTGAGGATCGCGCTCAGCACGGAACCCCACATGATCGGGATGCCCGAGACGACCTTGCCGGTGCCGTTCGTCTCGCAGGGTGACTTCAGGCATGAGCTGTAGTGGTCGAGGTTCTTCGTCCCGAAGGCGCCGACCAGCGGGTTGATGACACCCTTCACGACCGAGTTCACGATGTTCGTGAACGCGGCGCCGATGACCACCGCGACCGCCAGGTCGACGACATTGCCGCGCATCAGGAAGGCCTTGAAGCCCTCCCAGACGCCCGGTACCTTCTTCTCGCTCACCACGAGGCCCTTCGTCGCATGTGCGGGGTGCGGAACAGACGACTCCGCAACCTACGCCAGACCGTGGACGGCCTGTCCAATCCGCTCTCCCGGACGAGCGACGTGACCGGGTGTCAGTGCGATCGTGAACAGGGACGCTCATCGCAGCGTCACCGCCAAGCGGGCACTCGCCCCGGCTCCGGCCAGTCGCGCCGCCGTGTCGCGCGGCACCGAGAGCACCACCAACGCCCCGCTCTCGGCAGACCCTTCCACCTGCTCGGGCACCTCGGAGACCCGCGCCCCCGCCGCCACGACGCGTGGCTTCGCACCGCTCCCGGGCGGCCCTTCGGCGGCGATCACGTCGACCCGGTCGCCGGGGCGCAGCAGCCCCACGGCGGCCGCGTCCGCGATCCGCACGGGCGCGGTCACCGCCTCCGAGGGCGGCGGCTGCGCCGAGGGATCAGCGGCCGCCGCGGAGCCCCGCGGTCGACCCGTGTCCGGAGGGGGAGGGGCCGAGGCCGCGAGGGCGGCGGCGGTCATCGCGAGCCCCACGGCCAGGGCCCGCCGCCGGTGGCGCAGCAGGCGCCGCAGCCGCGGGTGCCCGCCGCGCACCCGCACGGGCGAGAAGTGGGGGACCGGGCAGCCGTCAGCCGGCCGGGCCTGAGTAGGTACGTGGGTCACGACAACCACCGCCTGCGATGCGTAGAGCTGGGCTTCCGCTCTCACGATGCAGGCTCGCGCCGATTCCCGCTGAGGCCCGTGGACTACTCCCCGGTTGTGGACAACTCCCTCACCCGAAGGGGAAGTTCCGCCCAGCCTCCCTGTCCTCCCCAGGCTCTCTTGCCTCTCTTGCCTCTCTTGTCTCCCTCAGCCTCACGGCAGCGGAATCCCCGGATCCATCCCACCCAGCGCCCCCGCACACAGGCATCCCCGCGCCCCGTCGGCCGGCACCGGCACCGACACCGGCAACCCCGCGATCGCGTCGAACAGCACACCCCGCAGCCGGTCCACATTCGCGGCGAACACCTGGAGCACCTCCTCGTGGGAGACCCCCTCACCGGTCTCCGCGCCCGCGTCCAGGTCGGTGACCAGCGTCAACGACGTGTAGCAGAGCTCAAGCTCCCGCGCGAGCACCGCCTCGGGATGCCCGGTCATGCCCACCACCGACCAGCCCTGAGCCGCGTGCCAGCGCGACTCCGCCCGGGTCGAGAAGCGCGGCCCCTCGACCACGACGAGCGTTCCGCCGTCCACCGGCTCCCAGCCACGGCCGCGGGCGGCCTTCAGCGCGGCCGTCCGCCCCGTCGGGCAGTACGGGTCGGCGAGCGAGACGTGCACGACGTCGGGAACGCTGCCGTCCGGCAGGGGCACCCCGTCGAAGTACGTCTGCGTACGCTCCTTGGTGCGGTCCACCAGCTGATCGGGCACGAGTAGCGTCCCCGGTCCGTACTCGGCCCGCAGTCCGCCGACCGCGCACGGCCCGAGCACCTGGCGTACGCCGACGGAGCGCAGCGCCCAGAGGTTGGCGCGGTAGTTGATGCGATGCGGTGGCAGATGGTGGCCCCGGCCGTGCCGGGGAAGGAACGCGACCCGCCGGCCCGCGGCCTCGCCGAGGAAGAGCGAGTCGCTCGGGGCTCCGTAGGGGGTGTCGACCTGGACCTCGGCCACGTTGTCGAGGAAGGAGTAGAGACCGGAGCCGCCGATCACGCCGATCTCGGCCCGCGTCGCGTTCGCCGTGTTCACCATGGACCGCACAGTAGCCGGGCCCGGACACGCCGAAGACCCCGCCGTCGGTGGACGGCGGGGTCCCGGAGAAAGGCTTTGAAGCGGGAAGAGGCCCTACGCGGCCGAACTCGAAGACGTCGACGACGTCGAACTCGAAGACGACGAGGAAGCCGATGAGGACTTCGCGTCGGACGACGATTTCGCGTCGGACGCGGGCTTCGCGTCGGACGTGGACTTCGACGTCGCCGTCGACGGCGTGCTGCTCGACGACGAGCCGCGGCTGTCGTTGCGGTAGAAGCCGGAGCCCTTGAAGACGATGCCGACCGCCGAGAACACCTTCTTGAGGCGTCCCTCGCAGCTCGGGCACGCCGTCAGGGCGTCGTCCGTGAACTTCTGCACCGCCTCGAGGCCCTCGCCGCACTCGGTGCACTGGTACTGGTACGTCGGCACTTGCTTCCTCCTGGCACTCTCACTCGATGAGTGCTAACGACGGTCCATAGTGACGTATTCCGCGAGATCAGTCCACCGTGACCGGCACGCGGTGACCGACGCCACGTGCCACGGTGCGGCCCGAGGTCTTGGGGACGAGCCGCGAGCGCAGCGTCACGAGGACCACCAGGGCCAGTGCCGTGCCGCCCAGCGGGACCAGGAACCCGGCCCCGTCCCAGAAGCGGTCCTCCAGCTGTCCGGCGACCGTGACGGCCGCCGCCTGCCCGAGCGCGACCGCGCCGGTCAGCCAGGTGAAGGCCTCGGTGCGGCCGGTCGGCGCGACGAGCTTGTCCACCAGCGTGTAGCCGGTGATCAGCGCGGGCGCGATGCAGACGCCGACCAGCAGGCCGAGCCCGGCGAGGAGCGGCGCGGAGTGCGCGGCCCACAGCCCGGAGGCCATCAGCGTGAGCGCCGCGTAGGCGACGAGGAGGCGCCGCTGCGGGGAGACCTTCCAGGCGATGGCGCCGCAGACGACGCCGGAGAGCATGTTGCCCGCCGCGAACGTGCCGTACAGGACGCCGTTCAGGCCGGGCTCGCCGATCGACTCGGAGAAGGCGGCCAGCGAGACCTGCATCCCGCCGAAGACGGCGCCGATCCCGACGAACGTCACGATCAGGACCCGGATGCCGGGGACCCGCAGCGCCGAGACGTGCTCCACGCGCGCGTGGCCCTCGTCCTGAGAGGACGGCTTCGGCTGGGTGCTCTTCTGCGCGGCGAACAGCAGACCGCCGATCAGCGTGAGCCCGGCCTCCGTGAGCAGGCCGGCGGAGGGGTCGATGCCGGTGCACAGCGCGGTCGCCACGAGCGGGCCGAGGACGAAGGTCAGTTCGTCGGTGACCGACTCGAAGGCGGCCGCGGTGGTGGCCAGCGGCGAGTCCTGGAGCTTGACGCCCCAGCGGGCCCGCACCATGGGGCCGATCTGCGGCGTCGACGCGCCCGCGGGCACGGCGGCCACGAAGAGCGCCCACAAGGGGGCGTCGGAGAGCGCGAGCACCGTCAGGGCGACGACGGCCGCGGAGTGCACGAGCACGCCGGGCACCAGCACGGCGCGCTGCCCGAACCGGTCGGCGAGCTTGCCGCTGAAGGGGGCGAACAGCGCCATGGAGACGCCGGTGGCGGCCGAGACGGCGCCCGCGGCACCGTACGAGCCGGTGGTGTGCTGCACCAGCAGGACGATGGAGATGGTCAGCATCGCGAACGGCTGTCGCGCCGCGAAGCCGGGGAGCAGGAACGTCCAGGCGCGAGGGGTGCGCAGGAGCTGTCCGTAACCCGGGCGGGATTCGGTGACCGTGGATGCCACGGCCCGTGCCTTTCTGCCGCCTGGTAGCGCGGCCCCCCTTGTGGGGCGGCGGCGCCGAGAGCTGTCCTCTTGCGCGGAACTGCGGTAGATGCCGGGGCCCACTGCGGGGGCGCCACGACCGCCATACGGTCGCGCCAGCTCTGCTTCAGGCAGAGTTGGTTCGATCAGGTGGTTCGGTTGAGTGCCTTTATCGTACAGGGAAGAGCCTCATCTGCCCCTGTGATCACAGCCGATGAGACCCCCGCCACCTACGATTGGTGTTTTTCTCCGTCGGTTCCCAGCCAGCCGGCGAGCTTTCCGCCGTGCCCGACCGCGCGCAGCCGACTCTCGGCCGCGTCCCGCACCGGGTCGGTCGCCACCACCAGGAGCTCGTCGCCGCGCCGCAGCACCGTCGTCGGCAGCGGCACGAACGATTCGCCGTCCCGCACGATCAACGTGACGGCCGCCCCCATGGGCAGCCGCAGCTCGCCGACCTCGACGCCGTGCATGCGCGAGCCCTTGGGGATGCCCACCGACAGAAGATGGCCGCGCAGCCGCTCCAGGGGCGCCGATTCGATCCCCAGGTCGGCGGCCTCCGGGGAGCCGCCGATCCGCAGCGTCCGGGCCAGCCAGGGCAGCGTGGGGCCCTGGATGAGGGTGTAGACGACGACGAGTACGAAGACGATGTTGAAGATCCGCTGGCTGTCCTCGACGCCGCTCACCATCGGGATCGTGGCCAGGATGATGGGCACGGCGCCGCGCAGGCCCGCCCAGGAGAGCAGCGCCTTCTCCTGCCACGGCATGCGGAACGGCACCAGGCTCAGGACGACCTCCAGCGGGCGCGCCACCACCGTCAGGATCAGGCCGATGACGATCGCGGGCCAGGTGTCGGCGAGCAGGTCGTGCGGGGTGACCAGGAGGCCGAGCAGGACGAACATGCCGATCTGGGCGAGCCAGCCGAGCCCTTCGGCGAAGCCTCGGGTGGCGGGCCAGTGCGGCAGCCTGGCGTTGCCGAGGGTCATCGCGGCGAGGTAGACGGCGAGGAAGCCGCTGCCGTGCGCCATGGCGCCGGCCGCGTAGGCGGCGACGGCGATCGCCATCACGGCGATGGGGTAGAGGCCGGAGGCGGGCAGTGCCACATGCCGCAGGCCGTAGGCGCCGAGCCAGCCGACCGCGATGCCGATCGCGGCGCCGATCGCCAGCTCCAGGGCGATCTTGCCGAGCAGCATGTACCACTCGTCCACCGGTCCCGCCGTGGAGAACGCCACGACGAGGATCACCACAGGGGCGTCGTTGAACCCCGACTCCGCTTCCAGGACGCCCGTGATGCGTGAGGGGAGCGGCACCTTCCGCAGCACCGAGAAGACCGCCGCGGCGTCCGTGGAGGAGACGACCGCGCCGATGATGAGCGCCGGCCGCCAGTCCAGGCCCACCAGATAGTGGGCACCGGCCGCCGTGACGCCCACGCTCACCGCGACGCCCACGGTCGAAAGGACGGCGGCCGCCGGCAGCGCGGGCCTGATCTCCTTCCACTTCGTGCCGAGGCCGCCCTCGGCGAGGATCACGACCAGGGCGGCATAGCCGATGACCTGCGTCAGCTCGGCGTTGTCGAAGTGCACGTCGCCGATGCCGTCCTGGCCCATGACGACACCGATGCCGAGGTACAGGAGCAGGCTGGGGAGCCCACTGCGCGACGAGATGCGGACCGCCGCCACCGCGACGAGCAGAACGAGCGAGCAGACGAGCAGGAGCTGGTTGAGGTGGTGGACAGTCAGGGGCCGTTCCTTCCTCCATGCGCGCGCAAGCACTTCTTGCGAGCCAAGTACTTCGTTACCTTACCTAATTGTTAACGCCTTCTTGATGCCTTCGAACGCGCTTACGATCTTCAGGGGTCCGGTTCCTGACTCCGCGTCCGGAGCCGAGACGCCCTGCGCCTATGGTTGCTCCAGCGCTCCCAGAGCCGCCCACTCGACAGCACAGCCCGCCCTGCCGCTCGCGTAAGGACAGCAAGGACAGCGATGCCCTCCAACACCAACGCCTCTTCCGGTCATAAGTCCGGCAAGAAGAAGGGGCGCCGAGCCCGACTCGTCGTGATCGTCCTGGTCCTGGCCATCGTCGGAGGCATCGGCTTCGGCGCGTACTGGAGCGTCAGCACCGTGCGCGCCTCCTTCCCGCAGACCAAGGGAACGATCAAGCTCGACGGCCTCTCGGGCCCCGTCGACGTGAAGCGCGACGGGAACGGAATCCCGCAGATCTACGCCGAGTCCGACGCCGACCTGTTCATGGCGCAGGGCTACGTCCAGGCGCAGGACCGCTTCTGGGAGATGGACGTACGACGTCATATGACCTCCGGGCGGCTCTCCGAGATGTTCGGCAGGAGCCAGGTCAAGACCGATGAGTTCCTGCGCACGCTCGGCTGGCACCGGGTGGCGAAGAAGGAGTACGACTCCAAGCTCTCCCCGGAGACGAAGAAGTACCTCCAGGCCTACGCCAAGGGAGTCAACGCCTACCTCGACGGCAAGGACGGCAAGGACATCTCCGTCGAGTACGCGGCGCTGGGCTTCGAGAACGACTACGCGCCGCAGGAGTGGACCCCCGTCGACTCCGTGGCCTGGCTCAAGGCCATGGCCTGGGACCTGCGCGGCAACATGCAGGACGAGATCGACCGCTCCTTGATGACGAGCCGCCTCGGCCCCTCGCAGATCAAGGACCTGTACCCGGAGTACCCGTACAAGCGGAACAAGCCCATCGTCCAAGAGGGCGCGTACGACGGCGTCACCGAGGAGTACGACGCGAAGGGCACCCCCGGCACCCAGTCCGGAACCGGCGGGACCGGCGGCACCACCGGCACGGGTGGCACCACCGGCACGGGCGGCACCGGCCTCGCGGGTGGCGCCCAGGCCCCCGACGGACTCCAGTCGCAGCTCTCCGAGGTCTCCGACGCCCTGGACGGGGTCCCCGCGATCCTCGGCCCGAACGGCAACGGCATCGGCTCGAACTCCTGGGTCGTCGCCGGTGACCACACGATCACCGGCAAGCCGCTCCTCGCGAACGACCCGCACCTGGCACCGCAGCTGCCCTCCGTCTGGTACCAGATGGGCCTGCACTGCCGGTCGGTCTCCGACAAGTGCCAGTACGACGTCTCGGGCTACACCTTCTCGGGCATGCCGGGCGTGGTCATCGGCCACAACAACGAGATCGCCTGGGGCATGACGAACCTCGGCGCCGACGTCACGGACCTGTACCTGGAGAAGTTCGCCGGGGACGGCTACCAGTACGACGGCAAGGTGAAGCCCTTCACCTCGCGCGAGGAGACCATCAAGGTCGCGGGCGGCAAGTCGAAGAAGATCACGGTCCGCGAGACCAACAACGGCCCGCTGATCTCCGACCGCGACGACGAGCTGGTCAAGGTCGGCAAGAAGGCCCACGTCGACACCGCGGCCCCCGACCGGGGCGACGGCTACGGAGTGGCGCTGCGCTGGACCGCGCTGAGCCCCGGCAAGTCCATGGACGCCGTCTTCGACCTCAACAAGGCGGAGAACTTCAAGGAGTTCCGCAAGGCGGCCGCTTCTTTTGAAGTGCCCTCCCAGAACCTGATCTACGCCGACCGCGACGGCCACATCGGCTACCAGGCGCCCGGCAGGATCCCGACCCGCGGCAAGGGCGACGGCTCGCTCCCGGCGCCCGGCTGGGACCCCGAGTACCGCTGGACCGGCTCCATCCCGCAGGACGCGCTGCCCTACGAGTACGACCCCGAGCGCGGCTACATCGTGACCGCCAACCAGGCCGTGATCGACGACACCGACAAGGCCAAGTACCCGTACAAGCTCACCTCGGACTGGGGCTACGGCGCGCGCAGCCAGCGCATCGACGACCTCATCCAGTCGAAGATCAAGAACGGCGGCAAGATCTCGACCGAGGACATGCGCCTCATGCAGATGGACAACAGCAGCGAGATCGCCAAGCTGCTGGTGCCCAAGCTGCTGAAGATCGACGTCAAGGACAAGTACGTCCGCGAGGCGCAGAAGCTCCTGGAGGGCTGGGACTACACCCAGGACGCCGACTCGGCGGCCGCCGCGTACTTCAACTCGGTCTGGCGCAACATCCTCAAGCTCGCCTTCGGCAACAAGCTCCCCAAGGAGCTGCGCGTCAAGGGCCAGTGCCTGAACGTCGAGCCGGCCGGTAACACCGGCCCCGCCGACGAGGGCAAGAAGGTGCGCGAGTGCGGTCAGCGTGACGCCGACTCGGCGCAGCCGGACGGCGGCGACCGCTACTACGAAGTGGTACGCAAGATCCTCGACGACGAGACCAACGACTGGTGGAAGACGCCGGCGACCCGCACCGACGGGAAGACCAAGACCCGCGACGGGCTGTTCGCGCGGGCCATGGAGGACGCGCGCTGGGACCTGACGGCCAAGCTGGGCAAGGACATCGACACCTGGAGCTGGGGGCGGCTGCACCGCCTCACGCTGAAGAACCAGACGCTCGGCACCGAAGGCCCCGGCTGGCTGCAGTACGTGCTCAACCGCGGCCCCTGGAACCTCGGCGGCGGCGAGGCGGCGGTCAACGCCACCGGCTGGAACGCGGCGGGCGGCTACGGCGTGGTCTGGGTGCCGTCGATGCGCATGGTGGTGAACCTCAAGGACCTCGACAAGTCCAAGTGGATCAACCTCACCGGCGCCTCGGGGCACGCGTACAACGCGCACTACACCGATCAGACCGACAAGTGGGCCAAGGGCGAACTCCTGCCGTGGGCCCACACGGAGAAGGCGGTCGAACGCAGCACCAGCGACAAGCTGGTCCTGCGCCCCTGACCGGGACCGGCAGACAGTGAAAGGGCCCTCCACGCGCGTGGAGGGCCCTTTCGGTATTCCGGGGGTCAGCGGAAGCGGCGTACTCCGGAGGGCGTCACCACGGCGTGCACCGGGTGGTCGTGAGCCTCCGCCGGGATGTGGGCGACCACTTCGGAGTCGTACAGGAGCACCACGAGCGCGGGATCGGCGCCCGCGCGCTCCAGACGGGCCAGGACGCGGTCGTACGACCCGCCGCCGCGTCCGAGCCGTGTCCCGCGCGCGTCCACGGCCAGCCCCGGCAGCAGCACGGCGTCCGCCGCCAGGATGGCCTCCGGCCCGAGCCGGGCCCCGGAGGGCTCCAGCAGCTCGATCTTCCCCGGGTGCCGCACGCGGACGAGGGAGCCCTCTCCGTCGTACGCGGCCCAGTCCAGGTCGTTGTCCGCGAGCAGCACCGGCAGCAGGACGCGCGTCCCGCGCGCGTGGAGGGCGTCGAGCAGCACGCGCGTGCCGGGCTCGCTCCCCACGGAGACGTACGCCGCGACCGTCCGCGCCCCGGCCAACTCGACGAGCTCCAGCGCGCGCTCGGCGAGAACCGCGGCGGCCTTCTCCGCGTCATCCCCAGTCAACCCGCTTCTCACCGCGAGGAGGTCTCGCCGCAACGTGCGCTTGGTTGGCTGGCCGTCGGCCTCGGTTCCGCTCATGGGATGCTCACAAATCCTTTCTGATGGGCTCATATGCCGTTCAACAATCTGGACCCACAGATTCCGCACATACGTACCGGATATGGTGGCCGCATGACTGAGTCTCACCCCCCCCACCCCCGGATCACCAAGGCGGTCATCCCGGCGGCAGGCCTCGGCACGCGCTTCCTGCCGGCCACCAAGGCGACCCCCAAGGAGATGCTGCCGGTCGTCGACAAGCCGGCGATCCAGTACGTGGTCGAGGAGGCCGCGTCCGCGGGTCTCGACGACGTCCTCATGATCACGGGCCGCAACAAGCGCCCGCTGGAGGACCACTTCGACCGCAACTACGAACTGGAGTCGGCCCTCCTGAAGAAGGGCGACGAGGCGCGGCTGTCCAAGGTCCAGGAGTCCAGCGACCTCGCGACGATGCACTACGTCCGCCAGGGCGACCCCAGGGGGCTCGGTCACGCCGTCCTGTGCGCGGCTCCGCACGTCGGCAACGAACCGTTCGCCGTCCTCCTCGGCGACGACCTCATCGACCCGCGCGACCCCCTCCTCGCCCGCATGGTCGAGGTCCAGGAGCGCCACGGCGGCAGCGTCATCGCCCTCATGGAGGTGGCCCCGGAGCAGATCCACCTCTACGGCTGCGCCGCCGTCGAGGCCACCGAGGAAGGCGACGTCGTCAAGGTCACCGACCTGGTCGAGAAGCCCGACACCGCCGACGCCCCCAGCAACTACGCGATCATCGGCCGCTACGTCCTGGACCCCAACGTCTTCGACGTCCTGCGCAAGACCGAGCCGGGCCGCGGCGGCGAGATCCAGCTCACCGACGCCCTCCAGCAGCTGTCCGCGGACGAGAAGGTCGGCGGCCCGGTGCATGGCGTCGTCTTCAAGGGCCGCCGCTATGACACCGGCGACCGGGGTGACTACCTGCGTGCCATTGTCAGACTCGCGTGCGAACGTGAAGATCTGGGGCCGGACTTCAAGGCCTGGCTTCGCAGTTACGTCACCGAGGAGATGTAGCACTTTGAGCAGCAGCACGACGACACCGCCCACCGGCCAGGACGCGCTCTGGTCGGTGGAAGAGCATCTGGACGACATCCTCACGACGGTCCGTCCGCTCGAACCCATCGAGCTGCAACTCCTCGACGCCCAGGGCTGCGTCCTCGTCGAGGACGTCACGGTGCCCGTCTCGCTGCCGCCCTTCGACAACAGCTCCATGGACGGGTACGCGGTACGGGTCGCCGATGTCGCGGGCGCGAGCGAGGAGTTCCCCGCCGTCCTGCGCGTCATCGGCGACGTGGCCGCGGGCGCGGGCGAGCAGCCCACCGTCGGCGCGGGCCAGGCCGCCCGCATCATGACCGGCGCGCCGCTGCCGCCCGGCGCCGAGGCCGTCGTCCCCGTGGAGTGGACCGACGGAGGCCTCGGCGAGGGCCCCGTCTCCGGGATGCGCGCCCACAGCGCGGCCCCCGAGGGCGCCTCCGGGGAGGTCCGCGTGCACCGCCCGGCCGAGGCACGCGCGCATGTACGCGCGCGGGGCAGCGACGTCCGGGCCGGCGACCGCGCCCTGTCCGCGGGCACGGTCCTCGGGCCGCCGCAGATCGCCCTGCTCGCCGCGGTCGGCCGCGGCACGGTGATGGTGCGCCCGCGCCCGCGCGTGGTCGTCATGTCCACCGGCAGCGAACTCATCCAGCCCGGCGAGCCCCTGGCTGACGGTCAGATCTACGACTCCAACAGCTTCGCCCTCACCTCCGCGGCCCGCGACGCCGGAGCCATCGCCTACCGCGTGGGCGCGGTCGCCGACGACGCCGAGACGCTGCGCTCCACGATCGAGGACCAGCTGATCCGCGCCGACCTCATCGTCACCACGGGCGGCGTGAGCGTGGGCGCGTACGACGTCGTGAAGGAGGCCCTGACCTCCGTCGGCGACCCGGACGAGGAGACCGGCATCGGGGCGGGCAGCGGGGTGGAGTTCCGCAAGCTCGCCATGCAGCCGGGCAAACCGCAGGGCTTTGGCTCCATCGGCCCCGACCACACCCCGCTGCTCGCGCTGCCGGGCAACCCCGTCTCCTCGTACGTCTCCTTCGAGCTCTTCGTACGCCCCGCGATCCGCACCCTGATGGGCCTGCCCGACGTCCACCGGCCCGCCACGCGCGCGCGGCTGACCACGGACAGGGCGCTGCGCTCGCCCCGGGGGCGCCGCCAGTTCCTGCGGGGCAGCCACGACGCCGGGGCGGGCACCGTGACGCCCGTCGGCGGCTCCGGCTCGCATCTGATCGCCGCGCTCGCGCACGCGAACGCGCTGATCGTCGTCCCCGAGGACACCACATCGGTGGAGCCGGGCACGGACGTCGAGATGGTCCTGCTCGGCTGAGGACGCCGTTCGCGCGGTACCGTGTCGCGCACAACAGGCCCGCGCGCGCCGCACCGCGCGGGGCCCGGACCGGGAGCGCCACAGCACATGACCGCGATTTCCCGGGGGGACACCCCCGGATCCCCTGAGCAGCAGCGACTGACGCACATCGACGAGGCGGGCGCGGCCCGCATGGTCGACGTCTCCGCGAAGGACGTGACCGCGCGCACCGCCCGCGCGAGCGGCCGAGTCCTCGTCTCGCCGCGGGTGATCGAGCTTCTGCGGGGTGAGGGCGTCCCCAAGGGAGACGCGCTGGCCACCGCCCGGATCGCCGGGATCATGGGAGCCAAGCGCACCCCTGACCTGATCCCGCTCTGCCACCCGCTGGCCGTCTCCGGAGTGAAGCTCGACCTCTCCGTGGCGGACGACGCCGTCGAGATCCTCGCCACCGTGAAGACGACGGACCGTACGGGCGTCGAGATGGAGGCCCTCACCGCGGTGACCGTCGCCGCCCTCACGGTGATCGACATGGTCAAGGCCGTCGACAAGGGCGCCGTCATCACGGACGTACGCGTCGAGGAGAAGACGGGCGGCAAGTCCGGGGACTGGAGCCGCGAAGGAGCGGGCGCATGAGCGGACGGCACGGCCACGCGCACGGGCACGCGGACGGGGAGCGGGAGCACGGGTCGTCGGCGACGACCCCGCAGGGGCCGGGCGCCGCGTACAAGGCGCTCGTCGTCACCGCCTCCAACCGCGCCGCCGCCGGGGTCTACCCCGACCGCGGCGGCCCCCTGATCGCCGAGGGCCTGGCCGCGCTCGGCTTCGCCGTCGACGGGCCGCGGGTCGTCCCCGACGGCGACCCCGTCGAGCAGGCCCTGCGCGTCGGCGCGCAGGCGGGCTACGACGTCATCGTCACCACCGGCGGCACCGGCATCTCACCCACCGACCGCACCCCGGAAGCCACCCGCCGCGTCATCGACCACGAGGTGCCGGGCATCCCGGAGGCGATCCGCGCGTACGGCAGGGAGAAGGTCCCCACGGCCGTGCTCTCCCGGGGCCTCGCCGGGGTCGCGGGCCGGACGCTCATCGTGAACCTGCCGGGTTCCACGGGCGGGGTGCGCGACGGCCTCGCCGTCCTGGAGCCGCTGCTGCGGCACGCCGTGGACCAGCTGCGCGGCGGCGACCATCCCGGACCCGCGGGGGGTGCGAGCTGAACAGCCCTTCCTGGCCCGTCGAGCTGACGGACGGCGATGTCACCCTCCGCCCGATAAAGATGCGCGACCAGCGCGCGTGGCGCGAGGTCAACCGGCGCAACCGCGACTGGCTGCGCCCCTGGGAGGCCACGATCCCGCCGCCCACGGCCAGCGGCCCGATCGTGCACCGCCCCACCTACCGCCAGATGGTCCGCCATCTGCGCGCCGAGGCGGCCGCGGGCCGGATGCTGCCGTTCATCATCGAGTACCAGGGCCGCCTCGTCGGGCAGTTGACGGTCGCCGGCATCACCTGGGGATCGATGTGCTCGGGCCACGTCGGCTACTGGGTCGACGAGTCCGTCGCGGGGCGCGGAGTCATGCCGACCGCCGTCGCGCTCGCCGTGGACCACTGCTTCCGCGCGGTCGGGCTGCACCGTATCGAGATCTGTATTCGCCCCGAGAACACGCCGAGTCGGCGGGTCACGGAGAAACTCGGATTCCGCGAGGAGGGGCTCCGTCCACGGTATCTTCACATCGACGGGGCCTGGCGCGATCATCTCGTCTTCGCGCTCACCGCCGAAGAGGTTCCCGAGGGGTTGTTGCACCGCTGGCACCAGGCGCGGCCCCGGAACACCGCCTAGCGGCGCCGGTCACCGCCCCGACCGCCGTAAATGAAATACGTGTTCGAAATTGATCGGCGATCGACCATCTGAGGTCCGTCTGAGGTTCCTCTCGGGATCGTATGAGGCTCGTATGAGCCTTGTCTCAGACTTTAATTTCACGCTGTTCGCGCCCTGTTGATCGCATCAGTCACAAAAAAAGTTCGAGATATCAGCCAGATCGTGCGACACACCGGCGCAATTGGCAGATGGCCTCAACGAAACCCCTCTACCGTGTGAGCGTGAGCAGCAGCGGCCTCATCTACGCAATCATCGTCGGGGCCTGGGCCGCCTACTTGGTGCCGATGTGGCTCCGTAGGCAGGACGAGCTGAACGAAGCCCGTCCGACGGAACGCTTCAGCACCGCCATCCGGCTGCTGTCCGGACGGGCGGGGATGGAGCGCCGATACGCCAAGGACCTGCAAGCCCGCTCGCCCGAAGAAGGCGAGACGCGCGGCGACCCGGACGACGTCACCGGCTCGGTGGACGTCCGGGCCTTCGTCGCGCCTCCGGTGGATCCGGTGGCACCCGAGCCGGTCCCGGTGGAGCCCCCGGCGGTCCCGGTGGAGTCTCCCGCCGCCCGGGTCGAGCCCCCGGCCCGTCAGAAGGCGCGCCCCGCGTCCGAACCGGAACCCGCACCGGAATCCGCGTCCGAACCCGAACCCGAACGCGAGCAGCCCTCGCACGCCCAGGCGTCGCGCGCTCGGCGTGCCGCCTCGGCGGAGGCCGCCGCGCGCGCCCGGCGCTCGAAGGTCCTCGCGCGGCGCCGGCGCACGACGGTGATGCTCTTCGCCGCCTTCACGGCCGGGACGGTCGTCGCCGCGATCGGTGGCCTCGCGTTCCTGTGGGCGCCCGCGGCGCCCGCCGTGCTGCTGAGCGCGTACATCGTCTATCTGCGGGGCCAGGAGCGGCGCCGCTTCACGTACACGATGGACCGGCAGCGGGCCGAGGCCGCGGCGCGGCGGCTGCGCGAGCGCCAGCCCCGGCGCAGGCCCGTCGGCGCGGAGCCCGTCGTCGACGAGGCGCGGGAAGGCACGGACCCCGGGACGGAGACGGGCCTGTCGGCGCTCGCCGCCGACCGCCGCGCCCTCGTCGAGCAGACCGACCACGCGGAGTGGGTCGACCAGCAGCGCGAGCGGCAGCGCGGGCCCGGCCGCGGCGACAGCTGGGACCCGGTCCCGGTGCCCCTGCCGACGTATGTGACCGCGCCGGTCGCCCCGCGCGCCACCGGCAGCGTCGACCTGGGCGCCCCCGACGCCTGGAGCTCGGCGCGCTCCAGCACCGCCGAACCGGCCGCCGACGAGCCGCGGCGGTCCGCCGAGGGCACCGGGGGCGTCGGAGGCGCAGGGGACATCGACGGGGCCGAGGGCGCCGACGCCGCGGGTGGGCGCAGCGACAAGCGCCGGGCCGCGTCCGCGCGCCGGTCCCGCGAGCGCGGGCGTACGCCGCTCTTCGACCAGTACGAGGACGGGGACCGGCCCCGCGCCGCCAACGAGTGAGGCGCCGTGGGGTCCGCCCCCGCTGACCAGCGAGAGCGGATTTCCGAGCACCCGGATCGGGATGCTAGAGTTTCACTCGTTGCAAGGGCCTGTGGCGCAGTCTGGTAGCGCACCTCGTTCGCATCGAGGGGGTCTGGGGTTCAAATCCCCACAGGTCCACCGCACATGAGATCCCGTCCAGTTCATCGAACTGGACGGGATCTTTGCGTTGCGGCCCCCGTCGGCTCCGGGCTGGAGACCCGGGCTAGAGCGCCTTCGCGTAGTGCAGGCTCAGCTCGTCGAAGCGGTAGTGGCCGAACTTGGTCGGGGCGAGGGCGTAGCCGCTGGAGAGGTAGAGCGATATCGCCTCCGGCTGCTTCGTGCCGGTCTCCAGGACCATGCGGGCGCGGCCCGCCGCCTTCGCGTCGTCCTCCAGGACCGCCAGGATGCGGCGGGCGAGGCCCAGGCCGCGCGCCTCGGGTGTGACGTACATCCGCTTCAGCTCCGCGTCGCCGTCGTCGTACCCCTCGCCGTTCGCGTCCATCGCGCGCCAGCCGCCGGTGGCCAGCGGGGTGCCGTTCTCGTCGTACGCGATGAGGTACAGGCCGTGTGGCGGCTCGAACATGGACGGGTCGAGGTAGGTGGCGTCGCCCTCGTCGCCGTAGCGCTGCGCGTATTCGAGCTGGACGCGGTCGTTGAGCTCGACCGCGTCGGGGTGCGCGAACGTGACCGTGCGCAGGTGGACGGGGGTGGCGGTGGCCGCGGCGGCAACTTGGATAGTCATGCGAGGCATCGTACTTCTATGCGATGGGGTGGTGGCCGGGAGGTGCGTGGGGAACGCGGGTCCAGTGTGCCGGGGCGGTGAGCCGCCGAGCCACCGAAATGAGGCGGCGCGGTCCCCGCGCGCTCGGTGTGGGAGCCTGACCCCTGGCCCGAGGAGGAAGTGGCCAAGGACGAGTAAGGCGAATGTTGTGCTGACAGTGACCTCTGTGAATGTGAACGGGCTGCGTGCCGCCGCCAAGAAGGGCTTCGTGGAGTGGCTCGGCGGCAGTACGGCCGACGTGCTGTGCCTGCAGGAGGTGCGCGCCGAGCCGCAGCAGCTGCCGGACGGGGTCCGCGCGCCCGAGGGGTGGCATGTCGTGCACGCGCCCGCCGCCGCGAAGGGGCGCGCCGGTGTCTCCCTCTACACGCGCCGCGAGCCGGACCGGGTGCGGGTCGGCTTCGGGTCGGCGGAGTTCGACGGCAGCGGGCGGTATGTGGAGGCCGATCTGCCGGGGGTCACCGTCGCCAGCCTGTATCTGCCCTCGGGGGAGGTCGGCACCGAGCGGCAGGACGAGAAGGTGCGGTTCATGGGGGAGTTCCTCGTGTACCTGAAGGAGCTCAAGGAGCGGGCCGCCGCCGAGGGGCGTCACGTCGTCGTCTGCGGCGACTGGAACATCGCCCACCAGGAGGCCGACCTCAAGAACTGGAAGGGCAACAAGAAGAGCTCCGGCTTCCTGCCCGAGGAGCGCGCCTGGCTGAGCGAGGTCTTCGAGGAGTACGAGGACGTCGTGCGGGCGCAGCACCCCGGCGTGGAGGGCCCCTACTCATGGTGGTCCTACCGGGGGCGCGCCTTCGACAACGACACGGGCTGGCGCATCGACTACCACGTCGCGACGCCGGGTCTCGCCGGGCGCGCGGTGAAGGCGTACGTGGAGCGCGCCGCGAGCCACGCCGAGCGGTGGAGCGACCATGCGCCCGTCACGGTGGTCTACGACCTGTAAAGGGCCGCCCTTGTGTGCCGCCCGCGGCAGAAGCGGCGTGCGGTCATAAAGTCCGGCAGAGGGCTGTCCCGGGCCCGTGCGGCATGGCAGATTGCGATCGCGCCATGTCCAACTGCCGAGGCTTCGGGGTGACTTCATGTCGTCGCTGCTGTCGAGACGTGCCGTGGTGCTGGGCGCCGCGGGCGCCGGGGCCGGGGCGGCGCTGCCCGCCGCGGCGGCGTACGGGGCGAGCGGGGGCGGGGTCCCCGCCGGGACGCCGCCCGTGCTGCTGACCGAGCAGGCGAGCAGGCGCGTCCTCGTGCTCGACCCGCGGCGGCGCGTGTGGGACCCGGCCGTCGACCCCTCGGCGGTGCGGTGGGAGTTCTCGCCGCTCGGCGACCCGCGGTACAAGGACCTCCGCCCGGATGTGAGCTGGGTGTACCCGTGCGAGGCGAAGGTGCGGCTGCACCGGAGGCGTACGTACGTCCTGACGACGGCGTCGTTCGGTTTCGTGGCCGTCGTCGAGCATCCGACGGGCAGGCGGTACTGGGGTGCGGCGCTCGGGCCTGGCGACGATCTGTTCAACCCGCACAGCGCCGAGATCCTGCCCGACGGCAATGTGGCCGTCGCGTGCAGCACGGGCGCGCTCGTACGGCTGTACGCGGCGTCGCGGGGCCCGCGCGCCACGCGGTACGCGGAGGCGCGGCTCAAAGGCGCGCACGGGCTGCACTGGGACGGCGGGCGCCGGGTGCTGTGGGCGCTCGGCGACGACGAGCTGGTGACGTACGCGGTGGGCGGGACGGCCGCGCGGCCGGTGCTGACGCGGACGTCCGCGGTCGGGCTGCCGGTGGGGACGCCGGGGCGGACGCCCGGCGGGCACGATCTCTTCCCCGTGGCGGGGCGGCCGGGGCGGCTGTGGGTGACGACGAACGCGGCCGTCTTCCAGTACGAGATCGGCAGCGGGGTCTTCCTGCGGGACTTCGCCGGGGCCGGGGAGATCTCCCGGAAGTCCGTCAAGGCCGTCGGCGACGATCCGCGCACCGGGCAGGTGGTGACCACCGTGCCGGAGAGCGGGCTCGGCGAGACATGGTGGACGACGACGGTGAGCGTCCACCGTCCGGCCGGTAGTTATAAGTACGTCAACGGCGGTATCTACAAGGCGCGTTGGTGGCTGCCGCGATGATGCCTGTCAGGGCTGCTTGAGGCGGCGGTCCAGGGCCATCGACAGCTCCGCCTCCACCACGCTCTTGGCCACCGGGCGCAGCTGCTCGATGTCCACCTCGGCGGTGTCGGGGGTGTGGGTGCGCATGACGGTGATGAACAACTCCGCGAGCGCGTCGGCGTGTTCGCGCACGCGCTGACCGGCCTCCAGGACCGCCGCGAGCGGGACCCCCTTGCGTACGAGCGTGGATGAGGCGTCGAGCAGACGGCGGCTGATGTGGACGAGCTCGTCGCCGTCGGTGCCCAGATAGCCGAGGTCGAGGGCGGCGACGAGGTTCTCCGGGGTGACCTCGCCCGCGAAGTGGTCGGCCAGTTCCTCGGGGGTGAGGCGGACCGGCTGTTCCTCGGTGGGCTCGCCGAGGCCGAGGAGTTCGCCGACGTCGCGGCCCTTCTCGAAGGCGTCGGCCAGCTCCGCGATGCCGTTCAGGGTGTGGCCGCGCTCCAGGAGGGCGGCGATGGTGCGCAGCCTCGCCAGGTGGTGCTCGTCGTACCAGGCGATGCGGCCCTCGCGGCGTGGTGGCGGGATCAGCCCGCGCTCGCGGTAGAAGCGCACGGTGCGCACGGTGATGCCGGCCTCCTTGGCCAACTCCGCCATGCGGTACTCGCGTACGCCGCTCTTGCTGTCGCCCACAGGTAGGTCTCCCACGCGGGAAGCCTATGTTGTACCGCCGGTAACTTTCTCCGGCCGGACCCCTACCCATCAGTACGAGGGTGTTCTACGCTCCCCATTGCGCCAGTGGTTACTGGCAGAGTCGTGTACTTCGGGAGGCGGCGGCATGGCCGAGCGCGAGCGTGGCCCTGAGCAGGGGCGTGAGCACGAGCATGTACGGGTGGCGGTGATCGGTTCCGGGTTCGGTGGCCTCGGGGCCGCCGTGCGGCTGCGCCGCGAGGGCATCACCGACTTCGTCGTCCTGGAGCGGGCCGGCGCGGTCGGCGGCACCTGGCGTGACAACAGCTACCCGGGCTGCGCCTGTGACGTGCCCTCGCACCTGTACTCGTTCTCCTTCGCGCCCAATCCCGACTGGCCGCGTACCTTCTCGGGGCAGGAGCACATCCAGGAGTACCTGGAGCGCGTCACCGACACCTTCCGGCTGCGCTCGCACATCCGCCTCAATACCGAGGTCGAGCTGGTGCGGTGGGACGCCGCGGAGCTTCGCTGGGAGATCGAGACCGGCAACGGGACCCTCACCGCCGACGTCGTCGTCTCCGCCACCGGGCCGCTCTCCGACCCCAAGACCCCGGACATCCCCGGCATCGACACCTTCCCCGGCGAGGTCTTCCACTCCGCCCGCTGGGACCACGGCTACGACCTGCGCGGCAAGCGCGTCGCGATGATCGGTACCGGCGCCTCCGCCATCCAGATCGTGCCCGAGATCCAGAAGCGGGTCGGCAGGCTCACCCTCTTCCAGCGCACGCCCCCGTGGGTGATGCCGCGTGCGGACCGCCCCATCACGGGCGCCGAGCGCTGGCTGCACCGGCAGCTGCCGTTCACCGCGCAGGCGCGGCGCGGGATCCTGTGGGGCATCCGGGAGTTGCAGGTCCAGGCGTTCACCAAGCGGCCCGACGAACTCGGCATGGTGGAGCAGCTCGCCAAGCGGAACATGTACCGGGCGATCAAGGACCCGGCGCTGCGGGCCAAGCTGACGCCGACGTACCGCATCGGCTGCAAGCGCATCCTGCTCTCCAACACCTACTATCCGGCGCTCGCCAAGCCCAATGTGGACGTCGTCGCCAGCGGTCTGGCCGAGGTGCGCGGCAGCACCGTCGTCGCCGCGGACGGCACCGGGACCGAGGTCGACGCGATCATCTTCGGCACCGGCTTCCACGTCACGGACATGCCGATCGCCGAGCGCGTGGTGGGCGACGAGGGCCAGACCCTCATGGAGAGCTGGAAGGGCGGGATGAACGCGCTGCGCGGCGCGACCGCGGCCGGTTTCCCCAACTGGATGACGATCATCGGACCCAACACCGGGCTCGGCAACTCCTCCATGATCCTGATGATCGAGTCCCAGCTGAACTACATGGCCGACTATCTGCGCCAGCTCGACGTCCTCGGCGGGCGCGCCGCGCTCGCCGCCCGGCCCGACGCCGTCAGCGCGTGGAACCGCCGGGTGCAGGAGCGGATGAAGCGCACCGTGTGGAACACCGGCGGCTGCAACAGCTGGTACCTCGACGCGAACGGCGTCAACACCACGGTCTGGCCCGGCACCACCACCGAGTTCAGGGCGGCGACGCGGCGGGTCGACCTCTCCGAGTACGAGGTGCTGCGGGCGCCGAAGGCGGCGCCGTCCTCCCCCGCCGGGAAGCCCGCGAGCGCCAAGGTGGAGGCAGGGACATGAGCCGGCTGACCCACGCGGTGAGCGGACCCTACGCGCCGCCCGCCGCCGCCCGTGAACTGACCGCCGTCTCCGCGGACGGAGCCCGTATCCACGTCGAGGCGCACGGGCCCGACGGAGCGCCCGCCGTGGTGCTCGCGCACGGGTGGACGTGCTCGACGGCCTTCTGGGCCGCGCAGATACGCGCGCTCGGCGCCGGCCACCGGGTGATCACGTACGACCAGCGGGGGCACGGGCGCAGCGCCGCGCCCGCGGACGCCGACGGGTACAGCACGCGGGCGCTCGCCGACGACCTCGAAGCGGTCCTCGCGGCGACGCTCGCGCCGGGCGAACGGGCCGTGCTCGTCGGCCACTCCATGGGCGGCATGACCATCATGGCCGCGGGCGGACGCGACCGGGTGCGGGAGCACACGGCTGCCGTCCTGCTGTGCAGCACGGGCAGTTCGAGCCTGGTCGCCGAGTCGCTGGTGGTGCCGCTGCGGGCGGGGCGGGTGCGGACGCGCGTCACGCGGTCCGTACTCGGCTCGCGGGCGCCGCTCGGGCCGGTCACGCCGCTGGCCAAGCGGATCCTCAAGTACGGGACCATGGGGCCCGGCGCGGCGCCGGACAAGGTCGACGCGTGCGCGCGGATCGTGCACGCGTGCCCGACGGCCGTACGCCACGGCTGGTCCCATGTGCTGGGCACGCTCGAACTGGACGTCGAGGTCGCGGCGTTGAAGGCGCCCACCGCCGTCCTCGCCGGTCTGGCCGACCGGCTCACGCCCGTCGTGCACGCGCGGCGGATCGCGGACGCGCTGCCCCGGTGCGTGGGGCTCACCGAGCTGGCCGGGGTCGGGCACATGACGCCCATCGAGGCACCGGAGGCCGTCACGGCGCGCATAACGGAACTCGTGGAAACGTACGTACAGCCGAAGCACGTACAGCCGAAGCACGTACAGGTGAAGGAGGGCGCATGAGCAGGGTCAGCCTGGAGGGGCAGGTCGCGGTCGTCACGGGCGCGGCGCGCGGAGTCGGCGAACTGCTCGCGCGCAAACTGTCCGCGCGCGGCGCGAAGGTCGCACTCGTGGGCCTGGAACCGGACGAGTTGAAGCAGGTCGCGCAGCGTCTGCACACAGAGTCCGACCACTGGCACGCGGACGTCACCGACCATGTGGCGATGGCCCGGGTCGCGCAGGAGGTCAAGGAGCGCTTCGGGAAGGTCGACATCGTCGTCGCGAACGCGGGCGTGGCGAGCGGCGGGCCGTTCATGGAGTCCGACCCCGACGCGTGGCGCCGGGTCATCGAGGTCAACCTCATCGGCAGCGCGGTCACCGGACGGGCCTTCCTGCCCGTCCTGATGGAGAGCCGCGGCTATCTGCTCCAGATCGCCTCGCTCGCCGCGATCACGCCGGCGCCGATGATGACGGCGTACTGCGCGTCGAAGTCGGGCGTCGAGGCGTACGCGCACGCGCTGCGGGCCGAGGTCGGCTACAAGGGCGTCAAGGTCGGCGTCGGCTATCTGTCCTGGACGGACACCGACATGGTGCGGGGCGCGGACCAGGACGACGTGATGCGGGAGCTGCGGCAGCGGCTGCCGTGGCCGTCCAACAAGACGTATCCGCTGGGTCCCGCGGTGGACAGGATCGTCGCCGGGATCGAGCGGCGCTCCAGCCATGTGTACGCGCAGTGGTGGCTGCGGGGCATGCAGGGCATACGCGGCTACCTGCCGGGGGTGATCGGCGCGGTCGGCCGGCGCGAGATGCGGCGCTTCGAGCCGCGGCTCGGGAGCGTTTCGACCGGGCTGGTCGGGGCGGGCGGCTCGGCGGACGAGCGGGCGCGGGCCGGGGGCTGACCGGGGGCTGACCCGCGGCGGTCACCGGTGAACAGCAGGAGGCCCCCGGCGTCCCGGGGGCCTCCTTCGCTCAAGTAGCCGCGGCGTCAGGCGTCGTAGTCCAGGTCGAACGTGTCCTGCCGCTCGCGCGCCGCGTCACGGGCCCGGTCCTGGGCCTGCGAGGACCGCTCCGACGCCTCGTCCCGGGCCCGCGTGCCGCGCTCGCGCGCCTGGTCCTGGCGGTCCGAGGCGCGGTCGCGCGCCTTGTCGGCGAGGTCGTTGGCCTTGTCCTGGAACTGGTCCTTGATGCCCATGCGATTCACTCCCGTTGTGGGTGAGGGGGTTGGGGCTCGACCAGATTTACATGGGCGGACACCTCACGCATTTCGATCAAGTACGGAGAGTCAGAATCGGGGCGGCAGCGGTGGGCGGCGGCGGTCCGGGACGTCCGAGTAGCCCGGCGGGGCCGCCGCCGGGTGCCGGTCGAGGAGGTCCAGCGCCAGCCTCACCGCGTCGTCGAGTTGGGCGTGCCGCCCCTCCGCCCAGTCCAGCGGCGTGCGCAGGACCTCCAGGTCCGGGGCCACGCCGTGGTTCTCCACGGACCAGCCGTACGCGTCGAACCAGCCCGCGTTCATCGGCACCGTGATCACCGTCCCGTCACCGAGCCGGTGCCGCCCCGTCATGCCGACCACGCCGCCCCAGGTGCGCTGCCCGACGACCGGGCCGAGCCCGAGCAGCTTGAAGGCCGCCGTGATCATGTCGCCGTCCGAGGACGTCGCCTCGTCGGCCAGCGCCACGACCGGGCCGCGCGGCGCGCTGGAGGCGTAGGAGACGGGCTGGGCGTTGCGCGTGAGGTCCCAGCCGAGGATCTTGCGGGTGAGCTTCTCCACGACCAGCTCGCTGATGTGGCCGCCCGCGTTGCCGCGCACGTCCACGATGAGAGCGGGCCGCGACACCTCAAGGCGCAGATCCCTGTTGAACTGGGCCCAGCCCGAGCCGCCCATGTCGGGGATGTGCAGATAGCCGCACTTGCCGCCGCTCAACTCCCTTACGACTTCGCGGCGTTTGGCCACCCAGTCCTGATAGCGCAGGGGGCGTTCGTTGACGAGGGGGACGATCGCGACGCGCCGCGCGCGCCCCCCGCCCTCCGCCGGGCGGAACGTCAGCTCGACGGTCGTGCCGCCCGCCGCCGCGAGGAGGGGGTAGGGCCCGGCCACGGGGTCGACCGGGCGGCCGTCGACGTGCGTGAGGACGGCGCCCTCGCGGATGCCCGAGCCGGCCAGCGGGGAGCGCGCCTTGGAGTCGGAGGAGTCGCCCGGCAGGATCCGTTTGACGGTCCAGCCGCCGTCCCGGTGTACGAGGTTCGCGCCGAGCAGGCCCATCGCGCGCTGGTAGTGGGGCGGGCCCTCGTTGCGGCGGGCCTGGGAGACGTACGCGTGGGAGGTGCCCAGTTCACCGAGGACCTCCCGCAGCAGGTCCGCGAACTCGTCCGGGGACGCGACGCGTTCGACCAGCGGGCGGTACTGCGCGAGCACCCCGTCCCAGTCGATGCCGCACATCAGCGGGTCCCAGAAGTAGGCGCGGATGATGCGGCCCGCCTCCTCGTACGCCTGGCGCCACTCGGCGGCCGGGTCGGCCTCGTGCAGGATGCGGCGCAGGTCGATCCAGACCGTCGTGTCGCTGTCGCCCTGCTCGGTGGCGGGCACGGCACTCAGGTCGCCCTCGTCGACGACCACGAGGCGTGAGCCGTCGCCGCTCGGCGCGAACCAGTCCAGGTGCTCGACGAGCTGGGACTTCTTCGCCTTGGCGATGTTGAAGTGCTCCAGGGTGGGGCGGCCCGAGGTGTCGGCCGGGTTGACGAAGGTCTCGCCGAGCGCGCCCGAGATCGGCCAGCGCAGCCAGACCAGGCCGCCGCCGCTGACGGGGTGCAGGGCCGAGTACTTCGACGCGGTGACGGGGAAAGGCGTGACCCGCGCCTCCAGGCCCTCGGTCTCGACGGTCGTCGTGCCGTCGCTCTCGCCGCTGTCCGCCGGGTCGAGGCCGCCCGCCGCCGGGCGCCCGTCGGGCAGCAGCGCGAAGGGGGAAGGGGTCGCCGAGGAGAGGGGTACGAGGTAGGGGCGGCAGCCCAGGGGGAAGGACAGGTCGCCGGTGTGCACGTCGTAGACGGGGTCGAAGCCGCGCCAGGAGAGGAAGGCGAGGTAGCGGCCGTCGCGGGTGAAGACGGGGTTCTCGTCCTCGAAGCGGCCATTGGTGACGTCGACGATCGTGCGGGGGCCGGGTCCCGCGATGCGGGCCAGCTTGATCTGCCGCAGGGAGCGGCCGATGCCGGGGTGGGACCAGGCCAGCCACTTCCCGTCGGGGGAGAAGGCGAGGTCCCGGACGGGCCCGTTGACGGAACGGATCAGCTCGGTGACCTCGCCACGGCCCTCCTGTGCCGTGTCCGCGGCCTCACGGATCTCCCCCAGCTCATGGATCTGGCGGTTCAGCTCCGCGGTGCCCGCCTCGTCGGACACCGTGAGGAGCAGGAGGCGGCCGTCGTTCGAGGCGATGGCGAGCCGCTCGCCCTCGGGGTCGGACACCATTTCCAGGATGTGGCCGAGTTCTCCGCCCGCCAGCCTGCGCGGCGGGCGGTCGCCGGTGGCGCGCGGCAGGTAGGCGACCTCGACGGCGTCCTCGCCGACCGCGTCGGTGACGTACGCGACCTGACCGCCGGTGCCGAGCATCTCGGGGAGGCGGACGCGTACGCCCGGCGTGTCGGCGATGGTGCGCGCCGGGCCGTCCCGGTGGGTCAGCCAGTAGAGGCTGCCGCGCACCACGACGGCGCTGGCCCGCCCCGTCGTGTCCACGGAGAGCGCGTCGAGGTGCTGCGCGGCCGGAACCTGATAGACCCGCCGTCCCGCGCGCGGCCCGCCGAGCCGCACGTCGAGGCGGCGCGGCACGGAGTCCGCGGCGAGCCCGTCGACCAGCCAGATGTCGCCCGCGCACTGGTAGACGACGCGCGTGCCGTCGCTGGCGGCGTGCCGGGCGTAGAAGGCGTCGTGGTCGGTGTGGCGCCGCAGGTCGGAGCCGTCGGGCAGACAGGAGTAGAGGTTGCCGACGCCTTCGTGGTCGGAGAGGAACGCGATGCGCCCGGCCACGAACATGGGTGAGTCGAGGTGCCCGTCGAGGTGGCCGAGGATCTGCTCGCCGTGCATCCACAGGCGCCCCGTCGCCCCGCCCCGGTACCGCTTCCAGGCGGCCGGTTCGTGGGGCGGCTTGCCCGTCAGGAGCAGCGTCTTGCGGTCGCAGTCGCCGTCGGCGAGGGTGTCGGTGATCGCGATGTCGGCGACCGGGCCCCAGGGCAGCTTGCCGCCGGGGGAGCCGTCGACGGGCACGCTGTAGGCCCAGCAGAAGTGCGAGAAGGGCTGGCCGTGCGAGGAGACGGCGAGGACGTCGCCGTCGGGGGACCAGCCGCAGACCCGGGTGTCGGTGCTGCCCCAGTAGGTCAGACGGCGCGAGGGCCCGCCGCCCACCGGCGCGAGATGGATCTCCGGGTCGAGGCTGCGCCAGGTCGTGTACGCGATGTGGCGGCCGTCGGGCGAGAAGCGGGGGTGGCCCACCTTGGTCCGGTCGACGGTGAGCCGCCAGGCCCGGTCGGCCGGGCCCCCCTCGGGGGTGAGGGGAGCCACCCACAGGTCGTCCTCGGCGGCGAAACAGAGGCGGTCGCCGCTGAGGTGGGGGAATCGCAGATAGCCGTTCTCTGCCTGGTCCGCCTGCTCTGTCTGCTCTGCCTGGTCCGCCGGGTCTACCTGGTCTGCCTGGTCCGTCTGCTCTGCCTGGGCATCGTCGCGCTCATCGGTCACCTCACCATGCTTTTCCGCTCCGGGGACCCCGGCAACTCGTGGCCGGGGGCGTGACGCAGCACACGTACGAAACGGTTTCGTTTCGTTAAGGGCCGACGTACAGTCATGGCGTACGAAACCGTTTCGTTCAGAGGGCAGGAGGTGCGGACCATGGCTGACGCGGCGACGACGCGGCGCAGCAGGATCACGCCCGAGCGCGAGGCCGAGCTGTACGAGGCCGTGCTCGACCTGCTCCGCGAGGTCGGTTACGACGCCCTCACCATGGACGCCGTGGCCGCCCGTACGCGCTCCAGCAAGGCCACCCTCTACCGCCAGTGGGGGAGCAAGCCCGAGCTGGTCGCCAAGGCGCTGCGCCACAACAAGCCGGTGTCCCTGGCGGACATCGACACCGGATCGCTGCGCGGCGACCTGAACGAGATGGTGAACCGCTCGGACGACTGCCAGATGGAGAAGGACGCCGCGCTGATGCGGGGCCTGTTCCATGCCGTCCACGACAACCCCGAACTCCACCAGGCGCTGCGGAACCTGCTCATAGAGCCGGAGCTGACCGGCCTGAGCGACCTGCTGCGCAGAGCGGTGGAGCGCGGTGAGGTCGCCGCGGACAATCCGGCGTTGGAGTACGTCGTCCACATGATGGTCGGCGGTTTCGTCGCCCGGGACCTCATCGAGGACCGCCCGGTCGACCGCGCGTTCCTCGCCTCGTACGTCGATGCCGTGATTCTCCCCGCTCTCGGCGTCTGACCCACCCCTCGCCCTTCGCCCCTCGCCCCCGACCCCGTACCTGACGCGCCACCGCTCACGTCGTCGGGCTGATCCCCCCTGCCCAATCCGGACACCACGACCTGACCGGGAGTACGCCCTCGTGGCCACTTTCCTTTACAAACTCGGCAAACTCGCCTTCCGGCGACGCCACTTCGTCGCCCTCATATGGGTGGCGCTCCTGACCCTCGCCGGGGTCGGCGCGGCGTCCGCGCCCACCGCCGCTTCCAGCTCCTTCTCCATACCGGGCACGGAGGCGCAGAAGGCCTTCGACCTCCTGGAGAAGCGCGCCCCCGAGGCCAGCGCCGACGGCGCCAGCGCCCGCGTCGTCTTCAAGGCGCCCGACGGCGAGAAGGTGACGGACCCGGCCAACAAGGCCGAGATCGTCAAGACCGTCGGCGCCCTCAAGTCCGGCTCGGACCACGTGGCCCGCGCGGACAGCCCCTTCCAGGCCAAGACCGTCAGCAAGGACGGCTCCACGGCGTACGCCTCTGTCTCGTACAAGGTCACCTCGATGGAGCTGACCGACGAGGACCGCGACGCGCTGGAGAAGACCACCGACGAGGCGCGCGAGTCCGGACTCACGGTCGAGGTCGGCGGTGACGCGCTGCAGGCCATGCCGGAGACCGGGTCCACCGAGATCATCGGCATCGCGGTCGCGGCGGTCGTCCTCGTCATCACCTTCGGTTCGCTGATCGCCGCCGGGCTTCCGCTGCTCACCGCGCTGATCGGTGTCGGCATCGGCGTCTCGTCGATCACCGCGCTCGCGAGCGCCCTGGACCTCGGCACCACCACCTCGACGCTCGCCATGATGATCGGCCTCGCGGTCGGCATCGACTACGCGCTCTTCATCGTCTCGCGCTACCGCGGCGAACTCGCCGACGGCCGCGACCGCGAGGAGGCGGCGGGCCGAGCCGTCGGCACCGCGGGCTCCGCGGTCGTCTTCGCCGGGCTCACCGTGGTCATCGCGCTGGTCGGCCTCGCCGTGGTCAACATCCCGATGCTCACCAAGATGGGCTTCGCCGCGGCCGGCACGGTCGTCATCGCCGTCCTCATCGCGCTGACCCTCATCCCGGCGCTGCTCGGGTACGCGGGCAGGCGGGTCATGCCGATGGGGGAGAAGAGCAGGCTGTTCGGCGGTGCCAAGGAGGCGGCCACCGGGGATGAGAAGCCGAACATGGGCACCCGCTGGGCCCGCTTCGTCGTACGCCGCCCGATCGCGGTGCTGCTCGTCGGCATCGTGGGCCTGGGCGCCGCGGCCATCCCGGTCTCGCAGCTGGAGCTCGGGCTGCCGGACGACGGCGCGCAGCCGACGTCCACGACGCAGCGCAAGGCGTACGACCTGGTCTCGGACGGCTTCGGGCCGGGCTTCAACGGCCCCCTGATGGTCGTCGGTGACCTCAAGGGCGCCGACGACCCGGAGGCCGCCGCGCAGCGGATCACCAAGACGATCTCGGGCCTCGACGACGTCCTGACCGTGGCCCCGCCGATGTTCAGCGAGGCCGGCGACACCGCGATCATCAGCGTCGTGCCGTCCTCCAAGCCCAGCGGCGTCGAGACGGAGGACCTGGTCCACTCGATCCGCGACACCGGCGCGAAGGTCACGTCCGACACCGGTGCCGAGATCATGGTCACCGGCACCACCGCCATGAACATCGACGTCTCGCAGAAGCTCAACGACGCCCTGCTGCCCTATCTGGCCCTGGTCGTCGGCCTGGCCTTCCTGCTCCTGATCGTCGTGTTCCGTTCGATCCTGGTCCCGCTCAAGGCGGCCCTCGGCTTCCTGCTCTCGGTCCTCGCGGCCCTCGGCGCGGTCGTCGCGGTCTTCCAGTGGGGCTGGCTCGGCTCGCTCTTCGGCGTGGAGCAGACCGGCCCGATCATGTCGATGATGCCGATCTTCATGGTGGGCGTGGTCTTCGGCCTGGCGATGGACTACGAGGTCTTCCTCGTGACGCGGATGCGGGAGGCGTACGTCCACGGGGAGCGGCCCGGCCAGGCGGTCGTGACCGGCTTCCGGCACGGGGCCCGGGTGGTCTCGGCGGCGGCCGTCATCATGATCGCGGTGTTCGCGGGCTTCATCGGGTCCGGCGAGCAGATGGTCAAGATGATCGGCTTCGGCCTCGCGATCGCGGTCTTCTTCGACGCGTTCGTGGTCCGTATGGCGCTGGTGCCCGCCGTCCTCGCACTGCTCGGCGACAAGGCGTGGTGGCTGCCGAAGTGGCTGGACCGCGCGCTGCCGAACGTCGACGTCGAGGGTGAGGGGCTGCGTACGGCGGCCGAGAAGGACGCCGATCCGGACGCGGACCGGGAGATGGTGCGCGTCTGACGCGTCCGGCCCACGTCCGGCCCCGGGGGTTGCCGGGCTCAGTGGGTGACCGGGGTGGCGGCCGCGTACGTACGGCGCAGGAAGCGGATCAGCGCCGAGGCGTCGAACTGGACGACCGTCACCCCGTCCCGCGCGTGGTGCTCCACGACCGTCTGCACCCGCCCGCACGGCCAGACGTGCATGTCGCCGGCGGTGACGGGGCCGCGTAGGCCCTCTTCGAGCAGATGCCGCGCGAAGACCCACTCGTGGGAACCCGGGAGGCCGATCCGCACCGTTTGCGGGTCGGCCTCCGGGTCGTAGCGCAGGACGACGGGGACGGCGCGGTGCCCCTCGGAGGAGTCCGTGACGAGGTGGGCCCGTGCGTACTGCTCGACTGCGGACATCGCTGAACTCCTCCACGTGCGAATACTTCCTCTACTTCGACACTAATGTCCCATATGTACGGAAAGCTGCCCTGAGGGGGCGCGCGGGGCGCACCCGGGGGGCGTGGCCGTACCGGGACCTCAGTGCTCTTGCAAACCGTTCGCAACAAGGCCCTATCATTGAACGGTTCACGAGCGTCATGTCATCGAACATCGAACGGTTCACGAGCGATCTGCCCTCCCTGCAAGGGCCCCTGCCCAGGAGTGCGCGCATGCATGTCCCCGACGGATTCATCAATGCCCCCGTCTCCGCGGCGGCCGGTCTCGTCGCCGCGGGCGCGGTGGCGGTCAGCCTCAAGGGCGCGCGGCGCGAACTGGACGAGCGGACGGCCCCGCTCGCCGGTCTGGTGGCCGCCTTCATCTTTGCGGTGCAAATGCTGAACTTCCCGGTCGCGGCCGGGACCAGCGGGCATCTGCTCGGCGGTGCGCTCGCCGCGATACTCGTCGGCCCCTTCACCGGGGTCCTCTGCGTCTCCGTCGTACTGCTCATGCAGGGCGTCCTCTTCGCGGACGGCGGCCTGACCGCGCTCGGCGTCAACATCTCCGACATGGCGATCGTCACCACCGTCGTCGCCTATCTCGTCTTCCGCGGCCTGGTGAAGGTCCTGCCGCGCGGCCGCCGCTCGGTCACCGTCGCCTCCTTCGTCGCGGCGCTGCTCTCCGTGCCCGCCGCCGCGGTCGCCTTCACCCTCATCTACGCGGTGGGCGGCACCACCGACGTCTCCCTCGGCAAGGTCGCCACCGCCATGGTCGGCGTCCACGTCCTCATCGGCGTCGGCGAGGCCGCGATCACCGCGCTCACCGTGGGCGCGGTCATCGCCGTACGGCCCGACCTCGTGTACGGGGCGCGGGGCCTGACCCGGCCGCTGAAGCTGCGGGTCGGCGGGGAACTGGTGGACGCGCCGGCCGCCGAACCGGCCCCCGTCGCCGCCCGCTCGCACCGGAAGGTCTGGCTCGCGGGCCTCGCCGCCTCCCTCGTCCTCGCGGGCTTCGTCAGCTTCTACGCCTCGTCGAACCCCGACGGCCTGGAGAAGGTCGCCCACGACAAGGGCATCGACAAGAAGGCCGAGATCCACGCGACCGCGGACTCGCCCCTCGCCGACTACGGCATCAAGAACATCACCGACGCCCGCCTCTCCGGCGGCCTGGCGGGCGTGATCGGCGTGGGCGTCACGGTCGTGGCGGGGACGGCGGTGTTCTGGACGCTGCGGCGTCGACGGACGGGGGCTGCGGGGCCGACGTCGACGACGGCGGTGCCCGGTGCTTCCGCGGCCGAGGCCTCCCCGTCCGGTGCTTCCGCGGCCGAGGCCTCCCTGCCCGGCGCTCCTGCGTCCGGGGCTTCCGCGTCCGGCGCCTCTCCGTCCGGGGCTTCCGCGTCCGGCGCCTCCCCGTCCGGGGCCTCCCCGTCCGGCGCCTCCCCGTCCGGCGCTCCCACGCCCGGCGCCTCTCCGTCCGGCGCCTCTCCGTCCGGTGCTCCCATGCCCGGCGCCTCCCCGTCCGGGGCTTCCGCGTCCGGCGCCTCCGCGTCCGAGGATTCTCCGGTAGAGCCCGAGCCCTCCGCCCCCGAGAAGGCCTGACATGGGTGCCGGCCACGCCCACCGGCTCTACCGGCGCGGTCATTCGGCGGTGCACGTGTTGCCTCCGCACACCAAGCTCGCCGCCGTCTTCTGCTTCGTGATCGTGGTCGTCTCCACGCCGCGCGAGGCGATGTGGGCCTTCGGGCTCTACGCCGTACTGCTGGCCACCGTCGCGTACGCGGCCCGCGTCCCCGCCGGGTTTCTTCTCAAGCGGCTGCTGATCGAGGTCCCGTTCGTGGCCTTCGCCGTCCTGATGCCGTTCGTCGCGCAGGGCGAGCGCGTCGACGTGCTCGGCATGTCCCTGAGCGTGAACGGCCTCTGGGGCGCCTGGAACGTCCTGGCCAAGGGGACGCTCGGCGTCGCCGCCTCCGTGCTGCTCGCGTCCACGACCGAGCTGCGCGCACTGCTCCTCGGGCTCCAGCGGCTGAAGCTCCCTCCGCTGCTCGTCCAGATCGCCTCGTTCATGATCCGGTACGGCGACGTCATCACGGACGAGATGCGCCGCATGAAGATCGCCCGGGATTCGCGCGGCTTCGAGGCGCGGGGCGTGCGGCAGTGGGGCGTCCTCGCCAAGTCCGCGGGCGCGCTCTTCATCCGCTCGTACGAGCGTGGGGAGCGGGTGCACCTGGCGATGGTCAGCCGGGGCTACTCCGGGTCGATGCCGGTCATCGACGAGGTGACCGCGGACCGCGCCCAGTGGACGTACGCGTTGACCCTTCCGTTCGCCGCTCTCGTCATATGCCTGTTGGGATGGACCCTGTGACCGCAGCACCCTCGCTGGAAGTGACCGGCCTCGCCTTCGCCTACCCCGACGGGCACCAGGCCCTCTTCGGCGTCGACTTCCGCGTCGGACGCGGCGAGCGCGTCGCGCTGCTCGGGCCGAACGGCGCGGGCAAGACGACCCTCGTCCTGCATCTGAACGGCATCCTGACCGCCGGCGCGGGCACGGTGACCGTCGCCGGGCTGCCCGTCGGCAAGAAGCACATGGCCGAGATCCGCCGCAGGGTCGGCATCGTCTTCCAGGACCCGGACGACCAGCTGTTCATGCCGACGGTCCGCGAGGACGTGGCGTTCGGCCCCGCGGCGGCCGGGATGCGCGGCCCGGAGCTGGAGGCCCGCGTGCTGAAGGCCCTGTCCCAGGTCGGCATGGCGGACTTCGCGGACCGCCCCCCGCACCACCTCTCCTTCGGGCAGCGCCGCAGGGTCGCGGTCGCGACGGTGCTCGCGATGGAGCCGGAGATCCTCGTCCTCGACGAGCCCTCCTCCAACCTCGACCCGGCCGCGCGCCGCGAACTGGCCGACATCCTGCGGTCGTTGGACATCACCGTCCTGATGGTCACGCACGACCTGCCGTACGCGATGGAACTCTGCCCCCGCGCCCTCGTCCTCAGCGAGGGCACGATCGCCGCGGACGGCCCGACGGGCGAACTCCTCGCCGACGAGACCCTGATGAGCGCACACCGCCTGGAACTGCCCTTCGGCTTCGATCCGAAGACAGTGAAGGGCGTAGGGCAGGGAATCGGCGGCTGACAGTGGCTGGGCGTCACGGCGGACCCCCGCGCCCAGGCACTCATACGGGCGCTCCGGGATCGGGAGGAGCAGGCGGCGCAAGTGGCGTAGGTCAGGGTCGGTGCGCGGGGGCACGGCCCTCGACCCGGCGCAGGGCGAGCAGCCCGCCGACGCCCGGGACGAGGGCGCGCCAACGGGCGCCCGGCGACGCGGCCGACGGAACCGTCCACGTCGTGGCGATGACGACGAGATACGCCGTGCCGTGCAGCGGGCCGAGGAGGGCCGAGAGCGCGGGCGCGTGGACGGTGAACAGGTTGACCAGCAGGAGGACGAGCGAGGCGGCCTCGGCGGTGGCCGCGATGCGTAGGGTGCGCATGGTTCTCACGCCCCGGTGGTGGAGCCGGGGCGGACGATCATCAGGACCACGACGATCGCCCAGAGGAGGTTGAAGACGCCGGTGAGCATCGCCAGCCGGGCGGCGACGGGCCGCGCCGCCGCCGCCGTCTCCGCCTCGCGTGACGCCGCCCCCTTCTCCGGCTCCTTCTCCGCCACCGCCGCGAGCAGGCTCCGCTGTCCGGGCAGGATGACGAGCGCCAGCAGCGCCGCCGCGCCCGCCGTCAGGACGAGCGAGACGATCAGCCACGCGTCACCGAGGACGCCCAGCTGGGCGCCGGTCGCGATGCCGAACACCGGCACGGCGATGCCCGCGACCGCGTAGCCGCGGCAGACCCGGTGCAGGAGCGCGGCGACCCCCGGCTCCTCGCCGCCGATCGCCCGCAGCGCCTGGCGCGGGAACATCGACGCGGCCACGGTGATCGACCCGACGGCCAGGATCGCCACGAGGACGTGTACGGACAACAGCAGCTTGGTCACGGCGGGGCCTCCAGGGCGGACGACGAACCCGAATAGGTTGGCTGCCAATACATACACTGCCTATGCAGACTTTGTGTAGGCTGCCTACTCATGAAGGCGGATGCGGTGCGAGGGCACCTCGACGGACTGCTGCTGGCCGTACTGGAGCCGGGCCCGCTGCACGGATACGCGATCATCGCCGCGGTGCAGCGCCGCAGCGGCGGCGTACTGGAGCTGCGTACGGGCACGATCTACCCCGCGCTGAACCGCCTGGAGCGGCTCGGACTGCTCAGCAGCAGCTGGCAGTCGTCGGGCGAACGGCGGCGCCGGTGCTATGAGTTGACGGACGCGGGGCGGGCGACCCTGGCGGGGGAGCGGGCGGCGTGGAGCGAGTTCACCGCGGCGATCGGCTCGGTCCTGAACCCCGGCGGCGCGCGTCCCGGGCTCGCGACGTGAGCGCCACCGGCCGGCTCATCCAGGAGTACGCGGCCGAGCTGACCGCCGCCCTGCACGGCCCCGCCAAGGCCAAGGCGCGGCTCGTCGACGAGGTACGGGACGGCCTCGCCGACACGGCCGCGGCGTACGCCGACGCGGGGCTTCCCGAGGAGGAGGCGGCCCGCCAGGCGGTACGGGAGTTCGGGACCGTCGACGAACTCCTGGCCAGCTGCCAGCGGGAGCTGACCGTCGTCCAGGCCCGGCACACCGCACGTGCCGTCACGCTCACCGCGCCCTTCCTGGTCGGCTGCTGGTACCTGGCGAGGACCGCGGGCCACGACCTGGCCTGGCAGCTGCCGCGCACGGCCCAGCTGGTCGCCGTCCACCTGGCCTTCGTCGCGACCGTCGCCGCGGTGCTCGCCGCGGTGACCCTGGCCGCCACCGGCAGCCTCGCCCGCCGGCTGCCGACGCCGGACCGGGTGCCGCTCCCGCTCGTGGTCGCCTGGGCCGGCACCACCGCCAGCGGAGCCATGGCGGCCTCGGCGCTCGCCCTCGCGACGGCCGCCGCCCTGGCCACGGACTGGCCCCTGCTCGCCTCCGCCGGGGCACTCGCCGCCGCCTCACACGCGACGATCGCATCCTCGGCCCGAGCCTGCCGCCACTGCGCCCGCCTCCCCACCGCGAAGCCGACGGTGCGGCCCGCCGCGGGGTGAGCGCATCCGCCCGCTGTCCGTGGAGCGCCTGCGCCCGCCATCCGCAGGGCACCCCCGCCATCCGCCGGGCACCGGCCGCCCGCCGGGCACCGGCCGCCCGCCGGGCACCGGCCATCCGCCGGGCACCGGCCA
>NZ_JBSFRK010000005.1:82984-150223 GCF_053589195.1 Streptomyces sp. NPDC003379
ATCCGCCGGGCACCGGCCATCCGCCGGGCACCGGCCGCCCGCCGGGCACCGGCCATCCGCCGGGCACCGGCCATCCGCCGGGCACCGGCCATCCGCCGGGCACCGGCCATCCGCCGGGCACCGGCCGCCCGCCGGGCACCGGCCATCCGCCGGGCACCGGCCATCCGCCGGGCACCGGCCATCCGTCGGGCACCGGCCGCCCGCCGGGCACCCGCCGCCCCCAGGGCACCCGCCGCATACCCGGCACCGCCGGTCGCCGCCCTCGTGCCGACGCGCTCGCGTCAGCCCGCGTGCAGCATCAAGCCGATTCCCGCCACCATCAAGCCCGCCGCCACTAGCCGCGGTGCCCCGAACCGTTCCTTGAAGAAGATCGCGCCGATCGCCGCGCCGACGATGATCGAGGACTCCCGCAGGGCGGAGATCGGGGCCAGTTCCGCCTTCGTCTGGGCCCACAGGACCAGGCCGTACGCGGAGACCGAGAGGGCCGCGCCCAGGAGGCCCACCGCCGCGAAGGGGCGCAGTCTCGTGGGCAGTTCGCCGCGCCAGCGGTACGCCGCGTACAGCGGGACCCCGATGCCCTCCAGGATCATCAGCCACGCGATGTAGCCCAGGGGCGAGTCGGAGGCGCGTACGCCCAGGCCGTCCACCACCGTGTACGCCGCGATGGAGACGCCCGTCGCGAGGGCCGCGCCGATCGCCGCCCAGTCCGGGCGGCGCCCCGACCCTCGTATGCCCCACAGGGCGAGGCCCGTCAGACCCGCGCACGACACCGCGACGCCCGCCGCCTGCCAGCCGTCCGGGATCTCGCCCGCGAAGACCGCCGCGAGAACGGTGACCACCAGCGGCGCCGTGCCGCGCGCGATGGGGTACGCCTGGCCGAAGTCGCCGAGCTTGAACGACCGCATGAGCAGGGCGTAGTAGCCGACGTGGAGGACGGCGGACGTGATCAGGTACGGCCACGCCTCCGCCGCCGGGACCGCGACGAAGGGGGCCAGGAGCAGGCCGATCAGCGTGCCGCCGCCGGATATGAGCGTGAAGCCGACCAGCTTGTCCGTGATGTGGTGGGCGATCGCGTTCCAACTGGCGTGCGTGACGGCGGCGAGCAGCACCGCCGCCGCGACCAGCGGGGTCACTTCGCGGTCTCGCGCACGTCCACCAGCGCGCCGCCCGCGTGGGCGATCAGCGTCTTGGGGTCCATGGGGAAGACGGCGTAGGGGGTGCCCGCCGCGGCCCACACCACGTCGTGGCCGAGGAGCGAGCGGTCGGCGAGGACGCGGGTCCTGGTGGCGTGACCGAAGGGCGGCACGCCGCCGATGGCGTAGCCGGTGGTCTCCCGGACGATGTCCGCCTTGGCGCGGGTGACCTTCTCGGCGCCCAGCTCCCGGCGTACGAGGTCCACGTCGACCCGGGACGCGCCGTCCATCAGGACCAGCACGGGGGCCCCGTCCGCCGCGAAGATCAGGGACTTGCAGATCTGGCTCAACTCGCAGCCGATCGCGGCCGCCGCCTCCTGCGCGGTACGGGTCTGCTCCGGGAAGCGACGGGCCCGCCCGACCACTTCGGCGAGCCCCAGTTCGCGCAGCGCGGCGGCGAAGCGGGGGTGAGCCGCGGACTCGGCGGCCTCGGCGGACGTGGCGTGCTCGGTCGGTCCGGCGGATTCTGTGGCGCTCATGCCCGGCACGCTAGCGGTCCGTGTACGGGACATGCGACCGCGTATCCGCATGGCGGACAAGGGGGTTCGCCATGCAGTGCGCCAGGCACACCGACGCGCCGGCCGCCGGACGCCGCCCGCCCGCGCTCAGCCCCCGGCCACCAGCATCGCCCGCACCAGCGGTCCCGCCGACTCCCCGCCGTGGCCGCCCTGCTGCACGACCGCCGCCGACGCCAGGTCACCCCGGTACGCGGTGAACCAGCCGTTCGGCTTCTTCTGGCCGTCGACCTCCGCCGAACCGGTCTTCGCGCCCATGTCGGAGCCGAGGCCCCGCATCGGCTCGGCCGCGGTGCCGGCCACCGCCGTGTAGTGCATGAGGTCCCGCAGCGCCGCCGCCGTCGCGCCCGACATCTTGCGCGGGGCCGTCGCCAGAGTGCGGTCGTCCACGTCGGGCGAGACCAGGTAGGGCTGCTTGAACGTGCCCGACTTGACCGTCGCCGCGACCGACGCCATGTTCAGCGGGTTCATCCGCACCGCGCCCTGCCCGATCAGCGAGGCCGCCATCTGGGCGTCCGACTGCACCGGGACCGCGCCGTCGAAGGACGGCACACCGATCGACCAGTTGTCGCGGCCGAGACCGAAGACGTCCTGCGCCTGTACGGTCAGGGAGTCGTTCTCCAGCTTCTTGGCCTGGCTGATGAAGGCCGTGTTGCAGGAGCGTGCGAAGCTCGCCCGGAACGTGCCGTTCTTGATCTGGAACTTGTCGTCGTTCTGGAACTTCCAGCCGCCGTACGTCTCGTACTTCGGACACGGGTGCTTCTTGTCCACCCCGGCGAGCTTCTTCTCCAGGAGCATCGACGCGCTGACGACCTTCATCGTGGAGCCGGGCGCCAGGGAGCCCTGGAAGGCCGTGTTGAAGCCGGTCGGGTTGGAGTTGGCGGCGGCCAGGATCTCGCCGGTGCTCGGCTTGACGACGACCACGGACGCGCGCTGCCGCTTGGCCGTCTCGCGCTCCGCCGCGGCCTGCAACGAGCCGCTGAACGTCGTCTTCAGCGTCCCCGGGGTGCCGGGGGAGAGCGTCAGGAGCGTCTTGTCGGGCGTCGACTTCGCGTCGGCCTTCCGCGTCGAAGCGGCGTCCCCCTTCGAGGACTTCGAGGACTCGCCGTCCGCCCGCACCACCCTCAGCTCCACGCCCGCCTTGCCGCCCGCCTTCTTGCCGTACTTCTCGCGCAGCCCGTCCAGAACCGTGCCCAGCGAGGGGTACTTCGCCGCCGTCATCTCGGCGCCGTCCCGGTCCACCGCCTTGATGGGCGGATCACCCGCCTCGCCGGTGACCAGGCGGTCGCCCGCCTTCAGTTCGGGGTGCAGGACCGAGGGACGCCAGCCGACCAGCGTCTTGCCGTCGCTCTTCCTGCGTACGACCGTCAGTTCGGACTGGTAGGCGAAGGGCTCGCTCTTGCCCTTGTAGGAGACCGTGGCCGCCGCCTTGAACGGCACCTCGGCACCCGACCGCTTGCCTGCCTTGCGTTTCTCGCCCGTCTTGCCCGTCTTGCCCGGCGTCAGCCGCACCTGCGTGAAGTGGCCCTCCTCGCGGTAGGAGGTCAGGGCCTTCTTCGCCGCCGCCCGGTCGTCCGTCAGCGCGGCGGCACCGGCCACGTCGCCCTTGGCCCATGCGGCGAGGAACGCCCGCGAGGTGGCGCGCACCTCGGCGGAGGTCGGCGGCCCCGAGGCCACCGGCTTCTCGTCGACCGTCGAGTCGCCGCCTGGCCCCGAGCCGCCGGAGAGTGCGAACGCGGCGGCTCCCGCACCGCACAGGACGACGGCCGCCGCCCCGCCGAGCACGGCCGGGCGCACCCGCACGTTCCTGAATCCGACGCCGCCCTTGCGCTCGGTGGCGCGCCTTCGCTTGCCCACAAACCCTCCGCAGTTCCCCGGAGCCCCCATGCTCCTCACCGGTTCCTCACCGGAAGGCCACCTTAGAGGCGTACGGAGAAGCCCTTGACCACTTTTTCCCCCGGCCGGACGCCTGTCCGACCGACCCTCTACCCTGCGTCCGCCACCTGCCCCGCGCCCTCTACCCCGCGCGCAGTACGTCCGCGACGATCGGTCCCGCCGCGTCGCCGCCGTGCCCGCCCTGCTGCGTCATCGCGGCGGCCGCCACATCGCCCCGGTAGCCGGTGAACCAGCTGTCGGACTTCGCCCGGCCGTCCACCTCCGCCGACCCGGTCTTCGCGCCGATGTCCCCGGTGAGGCTCGCCATGGTCCGCGCCCCGGTGCCGCTGACCGCCGTGCGGTGCATCATCTGACGCAGCTGCGCGACGGTGGAGGCGGGCAGGCCGCGTGCGGTGGCCAGTTCGCGGCCGTCGAGGGACCTCGGCACGATCACCGGCTGCCGGAACGTGCCCGTCATCGCGGTCGCCGTGACCGACGCCATGTTCAGCGGGTTCATCTGGACCTTGCCCTGGCCGATGGCGTTGGCCGCGCGGTCGGGGCCCGGGGAGGCCGGGACGGCGCCGTCGAAGGAGGGGACGCCGACCTTCCAGTTGCCCTGGCCGAGGCCGAAGCCGTTCTGCGCCTCCTCGGTGAGGGAGGCGTCCGTGAGGCCTTCCTCGTCGACGAGCTTCACGAACGCGGTGTTGCAGGAGCGCGCGAAGCTCTCCGAGAACGTCGCGGACTCGTTCGGTGCCATGCCCTTGAGGTTGGGGAAGGTCTGGCTCTGCCAGGTCGCGGTGGCCGGACAGGGCGCCGCGCCGCCCGCCGTGGTGACGCCCTTGTCGATGAGCATCGCCGCCGACACGATCTTCATCGTCGAGCCGGGCGCCGCCTTGCCGAGGAACGCCGCGTTCCAGGAGTCCTTGCGGTTGTTGGCGACCGCGAGCACCTCGCCGGTGCTCGGCTTCACCGCCACCACCGACGAGTCGTCGTACCGCAGGACCGCCCGCTCCGCCGCCCTCTGCACGGGTGCGCTGAGCGTCGTGCGCAGCTTGCCCGGCCTGCCCTTGGCGAGGGTGAGCAGCGTGCGCGTCCCCGCGTCCTCGTCGGCGTGCTGGACGTACAGCTCCACGCCGGCCGTGCCGCCCGCGCTCTCCCCGTACTTCGCCCGCAGCTCGTCCAGGATCGGGCCGAGCGAGGGGTACTCCTTCTTGCGCAGGACGGCGCCCGCGCGGTCCACCGCCTGGATGGGCGGCGCCGCGGCCTCGCCCGTCACCAGGGTGTCGCCCTCCTCCAGGGAGGGGTACAGGACGGCCTCCGACCAGTCGACGAGCGGGCGCCCCGTGGTCTCGCCCCGCACCACGGTCAGCTGGGAGTCGTAGGCGAAGGGCTTGCTCTTCCCCTTGTACGACACCGTGGCGGAGACGGAGAACGGCACGCGCGTGCCGGACGCCTGCTTCGGGGTGAGCTTCACCTTCATCAGACGCGCGTCGTCGCGGTAGCCGGTCAGGGCGCGCGAGGCCGCCGCGTCGTTGTTCGTGTACGCCGCCGCCCGCCGGGCATCACCGTCGGCCCACGCCGCGAGGAACTTCCGCGTGGTCTCCCGGACCTCACCGCTGCTGGGCGGCCCGGTCTTCACCGGAGCCGGGCCCGCCCCCGACGAGCCGCCGCCCCCGGTCACGCCGTTCACCAAGTTGTACGCGCCATAACCGGCGCCCCCCACCATGACGGCGAAGACCCCGCCGACCAGAGCGGCCTTTGCTCCCTTGCGCACGATGCGCCCCCTCCCCAGGAGCCTTCCCGAAAGGAGATGTCCAGGAAGGTCATTCGTCCGGCACCTTATGGGGAGGCGTCCAGAACCGCGCAACTACACCCACGTATCGAGCCACATTCGGGACCGCCAGGAATCGATGGGGATCGCGGTGCCGGTGTAAATGGGCCAGAAGTAGATGAAGTTCCAGAAGATGAGCAGGACGACGACACCCGACGCCGCGGCTCCCGCCACTCGGCGCCGCTCACTGGACCCCGCCGGCCCCAGCACCGCGCCGATCAGCATCGCCACGGCGAGACAGAGGAACGGCACGAAGACGACCGCGTAGAAGTAGAAGATCGTCCGCTCCTGGTAGAAGAACCAGGGCAGATAGCCCGCGAGCACCCCGCACACGATCGCGCCCGCCCGCCAGTCGCGCCGGAACACCCACCGCCACAGGACGTAGAGCAGCGCGAACGCCGCGACCCACCACAGCAGCGGGGTGCCGAGCGCGAGGACCTCACGGGCGCACTTCTCGGCCGTGCCGGCGGGGCAGCCGTCCTTGCCGGGCAGCGGCGACTCGTAGAAGTACGAGACGGGGCGGCCGTCGACGATCCAGCTCCAGGGGTTGGACTGGTAGGTGTGCGGCGAGGAGAGACCGACGTGAAACTCGTACACGGCGTGCTCGTAATGCCACAGGCTGCGCACCCAGTCCGGCAGCCACGTCCAGCTGCCGCCGCGCCCGCTCGTCGCCGCCCAGTCGCGGTAGTAGCCGCCGGAGCCGTCCGTCGGCGAAAGGATCCAGCCGAGCCACGACACGACGTACGTCGCGAGGGCCACCGGCACCGTCGACACGAACGCCGGGAGCACGTCCCGCTTCAGGACCGCGCGGTAGGGCCGCACCGCCCCGGCGACGCGGCGCGCGCCGACGTCCCAGAAGACGGTCATCAGGCAGAGGAAGACCATGACGTACAGGCCGTTCCACTTCGTGCCGAAGGCCAGCCCCAGACAGAGCCCGGCCGCCCACCGCCACGGCCGCCACCCCAGGCGCACCGTTTCGGCGACATGGGCGTCAGGGCGTACGACACCGTCCTCGTCCACCGAAAGCGCCGCCGCCAGTCTCGCCCGCGTCTTGTCCCGGTCGATCAGGAAGCACCCGAAGGCGGCCAGCACGAAGAACATCAGCACCTGGTCGAGCAGCGCGGTGCGGCTCATCACGAAGTGCAGGCCGTCCACGGCGAGCAGCGCGCCCGCCAGACACCCCAGGAACGTGGAGCGGAACAGCCGCCGCCCGATCCGGCACAGCATCAGGACCGACAGCGTGCCGAGCACCGCCGTCATGAACCGCCAGCCGAACGGGTCGAAGCCGAACAGCCACTCGCCCGCGCCGATCACGTACTTGCCGACCGGCGGGTGCACCACGTACGCCGCGTCGTGCGGGATCGCGATGTCGCCGCCCTGCCGCAGCACATCGTCGTTGATCTTGTCCGGCCAGTTGACCTCGAAGCCGCGGTGGATGAGCGCCCAGGCGTCCTTCGCGTAGTACGTCTCGTCGAATATCACGGCCTTCGGATTGCCGAGATCCCAGAACCGGGTCACCCCGGCGACCAGCGTGATCAGCAGCGGGCCGATCCACGCCGACCAGCGCACCACCTGGCCGGCGGCGGCCTTCGACAGGCCGAGCGTCGTCCACAGCCGGGGACCGGGCTCCGTGTACGGGGGCACCAGCCGCGCCCCGACGTCTTCTCCGGGCCGCGCCACATGGCCGAATCGGCGCAGCCGCCGCTGCCAGGAGAGCTGCTGCTCCTCGGCTGCCTGGCCCTCGCGGGTGTCCGGGGAAGACGCGGTACTGGTCACCGCGCCATCGTAGGGAACCAGACTGTGCGAGTCCTGCCCGTGGCCCGGACTGTGCGAGTCCCGCCTGCGGGCCCTGCGAGGATGGAGCCGTGACAGGAAGCGCAGATTCCCCCGGAACCCTCGTGTTGGCAGGCACTCCCATCGGCGATGTCGCCGACGCGCCGCCGCGCCTCGCCACCGAGCTGGCGTCGGCCGACGTCGTCGCCGCCGAGGACACGCGGCGCCTGCGCCGGCTCACCCAGGCGCTCGGTGTACAGGTCGGCGGCCGCGTCGTCTCGTACTTCGAGGGCAACGAGACCGCACGCACGCCCGAACTCGTCGAGGCCCTCGCGGGCGGCGCGCGCGTCCTGCTCGTGACGGACGCCGGGATGCCGTCGGTCTCCGACCCCGGCTACCGCCTGGTCGCCGCCGCCGTGGAACGGGACATCAAGGTGACCGCCGTACCCGGCCCGTCGGCCGTGCTCACCGCGCTCGCCCTGTCCGGCCTGCCGGTCGACCGCTTCTGCTTCGAGGGCTTCCTGCCGCGCAAGGCGGGCGAGCGGCTCTCGCGCCTGAAGGAGGTCGCCGAGGACCGCAGGACGCTCGTCTACTTCGAGGCCCCGCACCGCATCGACGACACGCTCACCGCGATGGCCGAGGCGTTCGGCGACGAGCGCAGGGCCGCGGTCTGCCGCGAGCTGACCAAGACGTACGAAGAGGTCAAGCGCGGTTCGCTGAAGGATCTCGCCGAGTGGGCCGCCGACGGCGTACGCGGCGAGATCACCGTCGTCGTCGAGGGCGCCCCCGAGAAGAGCGCCGGTGAACTCGGCCCCGACGAGCTGGTGCGCAGGGTGCGCGTGCGCGAGGAGGCGGGGGAGCGGCGCAAGGAGGCGATCGCCGCGGTCGCCGCCGACGCGGGCGTTCCCAAGCGCGAGGTGTTCGATGCCGTCGTCGCGGCAAAGAACGCGGATCGGGGCAGCCCATCGGAGGGCAAAGGACTATCGTGAAAGGCAAAGTGCGGGCCGCGCACCAGGCCCTTTTGCTAAGGAATGGCCAAATCGTCTTCAACGCTCGACAGGTCTGATGCGCTCGCTCCGGGAAAGGCGTCCACTGGTCGAAGGGACGGTGGAGCTTGTCCCTCGGACAAGTGCTTGTCCCTCGGACAAGAGGAGCAGCGGCATGAGTGAGATCGCAGACACCGGCCACCCCCGGACGGCGCTGAATGTCGTTCATGAGTCCTACGCCTTCGCCTGCATGCGCTGCGGGCACGGCTGGGAACAGTCGTACGAGATCGAGCATCACGTGGACACCGCGGGCCAGGAGTTCGTGATGTACCGGGCGGACGGCCTCCACGTGCCCTCGCCGCTCTCCCGGCCGACCTGCCTGAACTGCGGCGGCCATGTCGTGCGGATCATGCGCGCGGGCCAGGTGTCGTCGGTGCTCGACATGATGCGGCGCCAGCACGAGGTCGGCCGGGTCGGGAAGCCGGCGGGGCCGGTGCCGGTCGCCGGCGGAAGCGGACCCCGGCACCACTGGCACTTGTCCGACCTGCTGCACCCCTTCCAGCACCGCAAGGCGCGGTGAGACGCCGCCCCGAACCGGGGCGGTCCGCCGGTTCTCCGGGGCGGGCCGGCGCTTCGTAGGATCGGGGTATGCCTTCGAAGAACGCCGATACGAACGCCGACGTGCCGCCGCCCCTGCCCGAACCGCTCCGGGTGGCGGTAGCCGACTCCCACACCCACCTCGACATGCAGTCGGGCACGGTGGAGGAAGCCCTCGCCAAGGCCGCCTCCGTGGGCGTCGAGACGGTCGTCCAGGTCGGCTGCGACATCCGGGGCTCCCAGTGGGCGGCGCGCACCGCCGCCGAGCACGGCCGGGTGCACGCGGCCGTCGCCCTCCATCCGAACGAGGCGCCGCGCATCGTGCTCGGCGACCCCGACGGCTGGTCCCGGCAGGGCGCGCGCGAGGCGGGCGGCGAGGCCGCGCTCGACGAGGCGCTCGCCGAGATCGACCGGCTCGCCGCGCTGGAGCACGTCAAGGGCGTCGGCGAGACCGGCCTCGACTACTTCCGCACCGGACCGGAGGGCATGGCCGCCCAGGAGCGGTCCTTCCGCGCCCACATCGAGATCGCCAAGCGGCACGGCAAGGCCCTCGTCATCCACGACCGCGAGGCCCACGAGGACGTGCTGCGCGTCCTGAAGGAGGAGGGCGCCCCCGAGCGCACCGTCTTCCACTGCTACTCCGGCGACGCGGCGATGGCCCAAGTCTGCGCGGAGCACGGCTATTTCATGTCGTTCGCGGGAAACGTCACGTTCAAGAACGCGCAGGGCCTGCGGGACGCACTGGCGGTCGCGCCGCTCGAACTCGTACTGGTGGAGACGGACGCGCCGTTCCTCACCCCTGCTCCCTACCGCGGGCGGCCCAACGCGCCGTATCTCATTCCGGTCACGCTGCGTGCCATGGCGGAGGTCCGCGGTATCGAGGAGGACGCCATGGCCGAGGCGGTCTCGGCGAACACGGCGCGCGCTTTCGACTACTGATCGCGACACAGCGTAGTCGTACGACTTTGGAGAGTGACGAAAGCTCCGCTAGGTTCTGTCCGCCCGGTCCGGACCCCTGGAGCGTCATCGTGAGCAGTTCGCAGTACGAGACGTATGAAGCGCCGTATGCGGCGCCGCATGAAACGGCGTATGAGCCGACCGTCCCGTATGGCCACGCGTACGGCCAGGGGTACGGCCACCCGTATGGCCAGGCGCACGGCCAGACGTACGCCCCGCCCGAGTCCCAGGGCGGCTACCCCCACCCCCGCCAGACGACGACTACCACCACCACCGCTACTGCCACTGCCGGCGGCGGGCGGGCCGCGGCACGGCGGGCGGCGCGCCGCAAGGTGTTCAGGGCGCCTCCCAGGGACTCCAGACCGGAGCCCCTTGAGCGCTCCGAGGTGTTGCGGCGCCTCGTGCCGCAGGCGCTCGTCGTCGCCTTCCTCGCGGGTGGCACCTCCGCGTTCGTCGCCGACGACAAGACCGTGCGGCTCAACGTCGACGGCGAGCCCCGCACCCTGCACACCTTCGCCGACGACGTCGGTGAGCTCCTCGCCGACGAAGGGGTCCCCGTCGGCGCCCACGACCTCGTCGCGCCCGCCGCGGGCACCGCCCTGGCCAGCGGCGACGAGATCGCCGTCCGCTACGGCCGGCCGGTCCGGCTCACCCTCGACGGCGAGTGGCGCCAGGTGTGGACGACGGCCCGCACCGTCAGCGGCGCCCTGCGCCAGCTCGGGGTGCGTGCGGAGGGCGCGCACGTGTCGGCCTCCCGCAGCCGGCGCATCGGCCGCGCCGGGCTCGACCTCGCCGTCCGCACGGAACGCACCGTCACGGTCATGGCGGACGGGCGGGAGCGGACCATCCGCACGAACGCGGCGACCGTGCAGGAGGCCGTCGCGGAGGCCGGGGTCACGCTGCGGGGGCAGGACACCACGTCGGTGGCGCCCGACAGCTTCCCGCGCGACGGGCAGACGGTCACCGTCATGCGGATCACCGGGTCGAAGGAGGTGCGGGAGGAGGCGATCCCGTTCGCCGTGGAGAAGACGCCGGACGCGACGCTGTTCCGCGGCACGGAGGTCGTCGTACAGACCGGGCGGCAGGGCGTCCGGCGCATCACGTACGCGGTGCGCACCGTCAACGGCGTCAGGCAGAAGCCGCGGCGGCTCGGCTCCGAGGTGGTGCAGGAGCCCCGCAACCGGATCGTGAAGGTCGGTACGAAGCAGATGCCGTCGTCGGTGGCCGGGGCGGAGGGCCTCGACTGGTCCTCGCTGGCCCGCTGCGAGTCGGGCGGCCGCCCCGGCGCGGTCGACGCCTCGGGCACGTATGGCGGGCTCTACCAGTTCGACACGAGGACATGGCAGAGCATGGGCGGCTCGGGCCGCCCCCAGGACGCCCCATCATCGGAACAGACCTTCCGCGCGAAGAAGCTGTACGTCCAGCGCGGCGCAGCCCCGTGGCCCCACTGCGGCCGCCGCCTCCACGGCTGAACACGCCGGGCCCGCGTCCCTTCAGCCCCTACGCCCACCCATCGACGCGGGGCAAACGGGTGGGTGGGTGGGAGACATCCGCCGCGAAGCGGCGGACCAGGCGCCGCAGGCGAGACCACATGAGGCCCAGGGGCCAGTCACAGCACCGTAACCTGGTGCGGTGAGCACTGAGCACGGCGCCCTCCTCGGCCCCGCCGACATCCGCGAACTGGCCGCTGCCCTGGGCGTACGCCCCACCAAGCAGCGCGGCCAGAACTTCGTCATCGACGCCAACACCGTACGGCGCATCGTCCGCACCGCGGGGGTAGGTCCGGACGACGTCGTCGTCGAAGTGGGCCCGGGCCTCGGGTCACTCACCCTGGCCCTGCTGGAGAGCGCCGCCCACGTCACGGCCGTCGAGATCGACGACGTACTCGCCGCCGCGCTGCCCGCGACCATCGTGGCCCGCCTCCCGGAGAAGACCGACTCTTTCGCGCTGGTGCACAGCGACGCCATGCTCGTACGCGAGCTGCCGGGCCCCGCGCCGACCGCCCTGGTCGCGAATCTCCCGTACAACGTCGCCGTACCCGTGCTGCTGCACATGCTCGCCACCTTCCCGACCATCGAGCGCACGCTCGTGATGGTGCAGGCCGAGGTCGCCGACCGGCTCGCCGCCGCGCCCGGCTCGAAGGTGTACGGCGTACCGTCCGTGAAGGCCAACTGGTACGCCGAGGTGAAGCGCGCCGGCTCCATCGGCCGCAACGTCTTCTGGCCCGCCCCGAACGTCGACTCGGGCCTCGTCTCGCTGGTGCGCCGCACCGAGCCGGTGAAGACCAGCGCCTCCAAGCGCGAGGTGTTCGCGGTCGTCGACGCCGCCTTCGCGCAGCGCAGGAAGACGCTGCGGGCCGCCCTGTCCGGCTGGGCCGGTTCCGCGCCCGCCGCGGAGGCCGCCCTGGTCGCCGCCGGGGTCTCGCCCCAGGCACGCGGCGAGGCGCTGACCGTGGAGGAGTTCGCGCGCATCGCCGAGCACAAGGGGGCCGCCGCGTGAGCGTGACGGTACGGGTTCCCGCGAAGGTCAACGTCCAGCTCGCGGTGGGCGCCGCACGCGCCGACGGCTTCCACGACCTGGCCAACGTCTTCCTCGCCGTGGGTCTCCACGACGAGATCACGGTCACGCCCGCCGACGAGCTCCGGATCACCTGCGAGGGCCCCGGCTCCGACCAAGTGCCGCTGGACCGCACGAACCTGGCCGCCCGCGCCGCCGGACTCCTCGCCGCGCGGTACGGCATCTCCCCCGACGTCCACCTCCACATCGCCAAGGACATCCCCGTGGCGGGCGGCATGGCGGGCGGCAGCGCGGACGGCGCGGGCGCGCTCGTGGCGTGCGACGCGCTGTGGGGCACGATGGCCTCCCGCGAGGAGCTGCTGGGCATCTGCGCCGAGTTGGGCAGCGACGTGCCGTTCAGCCTGGTGGGCGGCGCCGCGCTCGGCACCGGGCGCGGCGAGAGGCTTCAGCCGCTGGAGGTCGGGGGCGACTTCCACTGGGTCTTCGCCGTCGCCGACGGAGGGCTCTCCACACCGGCCGTGTACCGCGAGTTCGACCGGCTCACCCCGGCCGCGCCCGCCCCCGAGGCGTCCCCCGCACTGCTCGCCGCCCTGCGCAAGGGCGACGTCGAGGCCCTCGCCGCCACGGTCAGCAACGACCTCCAGCCCGCGGCCCTCTCCCTCTTCCCCTCACTCCACGACACCCTCGCGGCCGGCACCGCGGCGGGCGCCCTCGCCGCGCTGGTCTCCGGCTCCGGCCCGACGACGGCGTTCCTCACGGCCGACGCCGCCTCCGCACGCGAGGTGGCCGACGCGCTGACAACCTCCGGCACCTGCCGCACGGCCCGGGTGGCGACCTCCCCGGCCCCGGGCGCGCAGGCGGTCTAGCGGGTGCTCAGCGCCCCGAAGGGGCGCGGGGAACTGCGCGACCGGCCACGACGGACCTGCGGCCATGACGGAACCGCGGCCGCATCGGACCCGTTGACACGGAGAAGCGCTCAGGTACTCACCCCCGAATGAGTACGGGCACGCTGACGCCGGAGGCAGACCGCACGCGACCGTACGTCCATGGGATCAAGCGTTCGCGAACTGGCCGAGAAGACGCCCTCCGGGCGTGACCGGTACATCGACCTGCTGCGGGTCGCCTCGCTGGGCACGGTCGTCCTCGGGCACTGGCTGATGGCGGCCGTGACCGTCGGCGACGACGGCCGCGCCGAGGTCGGCAACCTCCTCGCCGTCGTGCCGGAGCTGCAACTCCTCACCTGGGCGATGCAGATCATGCCGGTGTTCTTCTTCGTCGGCGGCTTCTCGCACGCACTGTCGTACCGCTCACTGAGCCTCGGGTCCGAGGGCGGATCGATCTACTCCGCCTTCCTCCGAGCGCGCCTCCAGCGGCTGCTGCGCCCCACCATGGTGTTCATAGGCGTCTGGGGCGCGGGCGCGCTGGCCCTGCAACTCCTCGGCCAGGGCGGCGGCCTCCTCGACATCGCACTCCGCCTGGTCGCCCAGCCGCTGTGGTTCATCGGCATCTATCTGGCGATGGTCGCCTTCACGCCGCCGCTGCTGCGGCTGCACGAGCGGTGGGGCTGGGGCGCGTTCGGCGCGCTCGTGGCGGCGGCGGCCGCGGTGGACGTGGCGCGCTTCGCGCTGGACGTGCCGTACGTCGAGTTCCTGAACTTCGCCTTCGTCTGGCTCGCGGTGCACCAGCTCGGCTTCCTGCGCGCGGACGGCCGACTGCGGCTCCCGTACGTCCTGGCGGGCGCGGGCCTGGCGGGCGCCTCGCTCCTGGTCGCCCTCGGCCCCTATCCCCTCTCGATGGTCGGCATGCCCGGCGAGCGCGTCTCGAACATGGCGCCGCCCACCTTCGCCCTGCTCTGCCACGGCCTGTGGCTGGTCGGCGCGGTGGAACTGCTGCGGGGCCCGGCGACGCGGTGGCTGACGAGGCCGCGGGTGTGGCGCGGCGTGGTGGCGGCGAACGGCATCTCCATGACGGCGTTCCTGTGGCACCTGACGGCGATGCTCGGGGTGTACGGGATGATGCTCGCCCTCGACGTCCCGCTCCCGGAGCCCGCGAGCGCCGCGTGGTGGGCGCAGGTGCCGCTGCGGATGGCGGTGGCGGCGGCCCTGACGGCGGCGCTGGTCACGGCCTTCCGCCGCTTCGAACGCCCCGGCGCGGCGAGGAAGGCCGGTACGCCGGGGGCCGCCTCCGGCCCGACCGCGGCCCTCGGCGTCACCCTCTGCCTCTTCGGGGTGCTCGGCCTGTCGATGGTCGGCTTCGGGGGCCTGTTGGAGGGGCGTACGGCGATGCTGATCGCCGTCCATGTGACGGCACCGGCGGCGGTGGCGATGGCGCTGGTGGGGTGGCTGCTGGTGGAGCGGGCGGGGCGGGGCGCCGCCGTCCTCACAGGTCGTCGATGCCCTTGAGGTCGATGTCGATGTCGAAGGGCACGGAGACCTTGAGGCGGTCGTGATAGATGCCGGTCAGGGCGTACGTACCGGACACCGTGCCGAGTTCGTAGACCTGGACGACAGGGTGATCGTCCTGGCCCGCCATCTCCACCAGCCAGAAGTGGCGGATACCGGCAGCGGCGTACTTGAGCGGCTTGGCGTCCCGGTCGCGTGCCTCCGAGTCGGGGGAGACGACTTCCACGGCAAGAAGGACGTCGGCGGCGGGGAAGGACGTCTGATCGCGGCTCTTGACGGCTTCCTTGCGGACGACGGAGATGTCCGGCTCGGGGCCGTTGCGACGGTCGAGGACGACGGTCATCTCCCGACTCACCCGCATCTCCGTCGGCACGCTGCTGCGGAGCCCGTTCACCAGCAGATCGATGGCGAGGCTGTGGAACAGGCGTTGCGGACTCACGAAGATCAAGCTCCCGTCGATCAACTCAGTGTGCGGCGGGAGGTCGGGCAGCGTGTGCAGGTCGTCCACGGTCCAGCCCTCCGGCGGCGGCACCGGCCATCGGGGCCCGGACACCGGCTCGGAGATCTCGGAAATCGGCTCGGCGGTCATGGTTCCTCCCATGGACGGGATTCTTCGGCCTGCGTCTCCACGGTAGCCGCGCTTTCCTCGAACCGTCATCACAAGGAGTGAGCGAGCCGGTACCCCCAGAGAGGCCGACGGCCCGTCCCCGCGGGCGACTACGCTGGAGGATCGATCGTCCCCCCTCTCAGGAGCGTTAATGGCCGTCAATCTGGTCAATGTCGAGGCAGTCAGCAAGGTGTACGGCACCCGTGCCCTGCTCGACGGCGTCTCACTCGGCGTGTCCGAGGGGGACCGGATCGGCGTCGTGGGGCGCAACGGCGACGGGAAGACCACCCTGATCCGGATGCTCGCCAAGCTGGAGGACGCGGACACCGGGCGCGTCACGCACAGCGGCGGGCTGCGGCTCGGCGTGCTGACGCAGCATGACTCCCTCGACCCGGAGGCCACCGTCCGGCACGAGGTCATCGGTGACCTCGCCGATCACGAGTGGGCGGGCAGCGCCAAGATCAGGGACGTGCTGACGGGGCTCTTCGGCGGGCTCGACCTGCCGGGCTTCCCGCAGGGTCTTGAGACCGTCATCGGTCCGCTCTCCGGCGGCGAGCGGCGCCGCATCGCGCTCGCCAAGCTGCTCATCGCCGAGCCGGATCTGATCGTCCTCGACGAGCCGACCAACCACCTCGACGTGGAGGGCATCGCCTGGCTGGCCGAGCATCTGCGGACGCGGCGCTCGGCGCTGGTCTGCGTGACGCACGACCGGTGGTTCCTCGACCAGGTGTGCACCCGCATGTGGGACGTGCAGCGCGGGTCCGTCTTCGAGTACGAGGGCGGGTACTCCGACTACGTCTTCGCCCGCGCCGAGCGCGAGCGCATCGCCGCCACCGAGGAGACCAAGCGGCAGAACCTGATGCGCAAGGAGCTGGCGTGGCTGCGCCGCGGCGCCCCGGCCCGCACCAGCAAGCCGAAGTTCCGCATCGAGGCGGCCAACGAGCTGATCGCGGACGTGCCGCCGCCGCGGGACACCAGCGAGCTGATGAAGTTCGCGACGACGCGGCTCGGCAGGACCGTTTTCGACCTTGAGGATGTGTCGGTCCAGGCCGGGCCCAAGCTGCTGCTGAAGCATCTGACCTGGCACCTCGGCCCCGGTGACCGCATCGGTCTGGTCGGTGTGAACGGCGCGGGCAAGACCTCGCTGCTCCGCGCCATGGCCGACGCGGCGCGCAGCGAGGGCGAGGTGCAGCCCGCCGCCGGGAAGGTCGTCGTCGGCAAGACCGTGAAGCTGGCCTACCTGTCACAGGAGGTCGCCGAGCTGGCGCCGACGCTGCGCGTGCTGGAGGCCGTGCAGCAGGTGCGCGAGCGCGTCGATCTCGGCAAGGGCCGGGAGATGACCGCGGGCCAGCTCTGTGAGACGTTCGGGTTCAACAAGGACAAGCAGTGGACGCCGGTCGGTGATCTGTCCGGCGGTGAGCGGCGCAGGCTGCAGCTGCTGCGGCTGCTTATGGACGAGCCGAACGTCCTCTTCCTCGACGAGCCGACGAACGACCTGGACATCGAGACGCTGACGCAGCTGGAAGACGTCCTCGACGGGTGGCCGGGGTCCATGGTCGTGATCTCCCACGACCGGTTCTTCGTCGAGCGGACCACGGACAAGGTCTTCGCGCTCCTGGGCGACGCCACCATGCGGATGCTGCCGCGCGGCATCGACGAGTATCTGGAGCGGCGTCGGCGGATGGCCGAAACCGCCACCGCGTCGGCCCCCTCTCCCGCCCCCGCGCGGAGCGACGCGGCGAAGACGGTGTCCGCCGCGGATGCCCGCGCCGCGAAGAAGGAACTGCAGAAGGTCGAGCGGCAGTTGGACAAGGTGTCCGAAAAGGAGTCCAAGCTGCACGCCCAAATCGCCAATAACGCCACGGACTTCGAGAAGGTGGCCAAATGGGACGCCGAGCTCCGTGAACTGATCGGCGAGCGCGAGGCGTTGGAGATGCGCTGGCTGGAGCTGGCGGAGGACGCGTAGAGCTCCCGTGGAGCTCGCGTAACGGACGCATCACGGGCCGGTCCTCCCTTGGGAACAGGGGCGGGACCGGCCCCGTCCTGTACGGCATCAGGGTGATAGAAAGGCTGATCTGAGCACCATTTGGCGTGCCGAAAATCAGTGAAGGGGGAAGCGCTGATGACTCAGCCGCCCAACCAGCCGCCGCACGGCGGTTTCGGAGCTCCGCAGGATCCACCACCGGGGCCCCAGCAGCCACCGCCGGGGCAGCCACCGATACAGCCGCAGCCGGGGTACGGCTATCCGCAGACCCCGCCGCCGCCCACGGCCGACAACCCGTACGCGCAGCCGACCCAGCCCGGCCCCTACGGAAACCAGCCACAGCAGCCCGGCCCGTACGGAAGTCAGCCGCAGCAGCCCGGCCCTTACGGCCAAGCGCAGCAACCCGGCCCCTACGGCCAGCCGCAGCAGCCCGGTCCCTACGGAGCCCAGCCCCAGTACGGGTACCCGCAGCAGCCGCCGACGCAGCCGCAGTTCCCCGCGGGCCCCGGCGCCCCCGGCGGCGGCAACGGCGGCAAGCGCAACAAGCTTCTGGTGATCGCCGTCGCGGCCGTGGCCGCCCTGCTCGTCGCGGGCGGTGTCACCTGGGCCGTCGTCGGCGGTGACGGCGAGGGCGAGAAGAAGTCCGAGGCGAAGAAGAAGGATCCCAAGCCCTCCGTATCCGCTCCCGTCAATCCCGGCACCGGTGACGGTGACGGCAACGAAGGCAAGGAAGACCTCAACGAAGGCCGGCAGCCGGGCGAGGCGAAGGTCCTCTGGTACAAGGAGGCGCCCAAGGTGCCCGGTTCCGGCGGCGACGCCCCGGGCATGTGGGTCCAGGGCGACACCGTGGTCAAGGCCGCGTACAAGGAGCTGTACGCCTACAACGCGCAGAGCGGCGACGTCGCGTGGAAGCCGATCGAGTTCCCGCAGAAGATCTGCGCCGCGACGCCGACCGCCACCGACGACGGCAAGATCGTCATCGCGTACAAGGACGGCACCAAGAGCAACGCCAAGTGCAACCAGCTCCAGGTCATCGACCTGAAGACCGGCGGCAAGGGCTGGGGCAAGCCGGTCAAGGAAGAGGGCCTCTTCGACTTCTCCATGCAGAGCCACCTCGTCCTCGTCGGCGATGTGCTGATGGTCGGCCGCGACCAGTCCGGAACGGCGCTGCGGATGAGCGACGGCAAGAAGCTCTTCGTCGCCAAGAAGAAGGACGAGGGCACCTGCTTCCCCAGCGGGTTCGCCGGCGGTGACGGCAAGCTCCTGATGGGGCTGTCCTGCGGCGCCAGCACTCCCACCGAGCACGACGAGCTGCAGGAGCTCGACACGGAGACCGGCAAGGCCCTGTGGACCAAGAAGTTCCCCAAGGGCTGGCGCGTCGGCAAGATCTACGGCACGAGCCCCACGATCGTGTACCTCCGCAACGAGGACAAGAAGAAGTGGAACATCTCGGTGCTGAAGGAGAAGAGCGACAAGACCCGCTCCGAGGTCACCACCGACGACAACTTCGCCCCTGAGTGCGGCACTTCGGTTCTCGACAACGCACTGGGCGGCTGCCTGGGCGTGACGAACGACGACAAGTACCTCTACCTGCCGACCGACGACAAGGGCGCCAACGCGATCGTCGCGATCAGCCTCGCCACCGGCAAGGAGGCCTGGCGCACCAAGTCGCCGCTGGACGAGCGGATGCTCCCGATGAGGATCGAGAACGGTGAGCTGATCGCGTACGTCGAGCCGTCGTACGACTCCGGCGGCCGCGTCGTCTCCATCGCCACGTCCGGCTCCCACAAGCCCAAGACCCTTCTGCAGCACCCGAAGGGCACATCGCAGATCGAGAGCGGCTTCTACTCGAAGGACGTCGACTACGTGGACGGGCGCTTCTACATCTCGACCACCAGCTTGACGGGCAGCACCGCCGGCCAGGCGAAGTTGATGCTCGCCTACGGCAAGTGACCGTCCCGACCGCCCCGTTCACCCCCTCGTCCCTCAGCGTCCCCAAGGAATAGACGACGTCATGACCCAGCCGCCCCAGCCCCCGCAGCAGCCGCCGAACGAGCCCCCGCAGGGCGGCTTCGGCGCGCCCCAGGAACCCCCGGCCGGTGGTTTCGGCGCCCCGCAGGCCCCGCAGACACCGCCGCCCGCGATGCCCCCGGCACCTCCGGGTCAGCCGCCGCAGGCCCCGCCGCCCGCGCCCCCGGCGGGCTACGGCTACCCGCAGGCACCCCAGGCACCCCAGCCCCCGCAGGGCTACGGCTACCCGACGCAGCCCGCCCAGCCGCAGTACCAGCAGCCCGCGTACCAGCAGCAGCCCGCGTACCAGCAGGGCTACCAGCAGCCGCCCACCATGCCGATGCAGCCGCAGCCCGGCGGCTCCGGCCCCGGTGGCGGCAAGAAGTTCAGCGGCCAGATGGCGATCATCGTCGCGGCGGTCGTCGTGATCGCGCTGATCGTCGGCGGCGGTGTGCTGTACGCGTCCTCGTCGAAGGACGACGACTCCAAGAACACCGCGCAGGACTCCGACGGCAAGGGCGGCGGCAAGAAGGGCAAGGGCGGCGGGGGCGGCGACACCCCGACCGACGCGGGCCCGGCCAAGGAGAAGGCCCCGGCCGACCCCTCGGCCAAGGTGGTCATGCAGCTGCCCCAGCCGGAGATCCCCAAGGACCAGATCTGGCAGGCCACCGGTTCGCTGCTGACCGACGACACCTACGTCAAGTCGGGCATCAACGAACTGAACGGCTACGACCCGGACACCGGCAAGGAGAAGTGGTCGATCCCGCTCTCCGGCCAGACCTGCGCCATGTCGCGGGAGACCACCGAGGACGGCATCGCGGCGATCGTCACCGAAGAGGCCGAGCGGAACAAGAAGGGTGACTACGAGCAGTGCACCAACGTTTCCGCGGTTGACCTGAAGTCCGGCAAGAAGCTCTGGACGGAGAGCGTCGACACCAACGGCGTGAAGGCGACGTTCAAGGAAGTCACCATCTCCGGCACCACGATCGCCGCCGGCGCGGGCACCAGCAGCGGCGGCGCCGCCTGGGACGTGACCGGCAAGTCCCTGTGGACGCCGAAGATCGGCAAGTGCGAGGACGTCGGCTACGCCGGCGGCGACCAGCTGGTCGCGGTCCGCAAGTGCGGCACGTACGGCGACGAGCAGCTGAAGGTCCAGCTCCTGGACCCGAAGACCGGCGACGACAAGTGGACGTACCCGCTCGCCGACGGCATCGACAACGCGAAGATCATCTCGACGAATCCGGTCGTCTTCGGCCAGGACACCACCGAGATCACGGCGAGCGGCGCCACCGACGTCTTCTCCCTCGGCAGCAACGGCAAGCTGCGCGCCAAGATCTCGCTGGAGGACGGCAAGTACGACCACGACTGCGGCGTCAACGTGGTCAACGAGTGCAGGGCGATCACGGTCGGCAACGACCGGCTGTACGTTCCGACCCGCCAGCACGACGGCAGCGGCGAGAGCTACAACCGCACGAACGAGATCGTCTCCTTCTCGCTGGCCACCGGTAAGTCCACCAGCGACCGCGCGACCGCGGGCGACAACGGCGAGATCTTCCCGATCCGCATGGACGGCGGCAACGTCCTCGCGTACAAGGCGCACGGCTACCAGAAGGGCGCCCAGGTCGTCTCGCTCGACGGCAAAACGATGAAGGAGACCAAGCTCCTGGAGACCCCCTCGTCCGAGGCGGTCACCGACGCGGTCAGCGGCATGGTCCCGAAGTCGAACGAACTCCTCTACTCCGACGGGCGCCTGTTCCTCGGCAAGAAGCTGCTGAGCAAGCCCTACTCGAAGGACGAGAAGGACTACGTGGCGCTCGGTTTCGTCGTGAAGTAGTCACCGGTTCCCAGGTCCACGCAGGGCGGCCGTCCCCTCGAAAGAGCACGAGGGGGCGGCCGCCGTCGTCGTCACGCCCGCCCGTACTCCCCACCGCCCCCGAAGGGTCTGGATTTCGGCATTCCGGGCCGCTTCTGGTGGGTAGGGGGCGCGCAACGTCGAACAAGCGTGTAGCTTCCGGAAGATGGAGGGCCGGGGGGCCTGCGGGAACTGGGGGGTTTCTATGGGTGTGCGGCTCATGGTGGTCGACGACCACCGACTGCTCGCCGAGGCGCTCGCCTCGGCGCTGAAGCTGCGCGGGCACCGGGTGCTCGCCGCGGCCGCGCCCGCCGCGGGCGCGGCCGAGCTGGTGATCAGCAGAGCGCCGGAGGTCTGCCTCCTGGGCACGGCCACGCCCGCCGAACCGGGCATGTTCGACCCGGTGGTGAAGATCAAGCGGGAGCGCCCGCAGGTGCAGGTCCTGGTGCTCGGCCCGGTGCCGAGCCCGCGCGGGATCGCCGCGGCCTTCGCCGCCGGCGCCTCCGGATACGTACGTCATGACGAGCGCATCGAAGGAGTGGAGCGCGCCATCATGAAGGCGCGCGCCGGGGAGGCCGCCGTCGCGCCGCAGCTGCTGCAAGGCGCCTTCAGCGAGCTGCTGAATCCGGCCGCGCAGCCCGACGACGAGGGGCAGCGCCTGCTGCAGATGCTCACGCCGCGCGAGGTCGAGGTCCTGGTGCGGGTGGCGGACGGCGAGGACACCCGGCTGATCGCGGCCGGGATGGGGATCGCCCCGAGCACGGCGCGTACGCACGTACAGCGGGTGCTGATGAAGCTGGGCGTCGGCTCGCGTCTGGAGGCCGCCGCGCTCGCCGCGCGCACGGGCCTCCTGGACCGCGCCGAGCGCCCTTCGCCGGCGTACGCGGAGCCCGGCGACGACGCGGACACGCGGACGGCGCCCGAACCACCGCGGTGACTCTTCTTCAGGTCGGCGTCGGACGCGGTGATCCCTCCGATCAGGGCTGGAGCGAGTGCGGCGGGCGTCCCGTGGACGAGACCGGCCAGTTCGGCCCGAGACGAAGTCGGCGCCCTGGTCGGTCGGGGTGTCGATGACGCCCTCCCGAAGCCGCCGGCGAGATTTTCGGGCGTTGACGAAGCTGTTGGCTTGTGGTTTGTTATGTTTGATTCTGTTGAGTGGTAGGTGGTGAGGAGCCCCGGACGTGAAGAAGACCTCGACCCGTCTCGCCGACGGTCGTGAGCTCATCTACTACGACGTACGCGACGACGCGGTCCGCGACGCCGTCGACCGGCGCCCGCTCGGGCCCGTCTCCACGACGTCGGAGATCCGCGAGGACCGTCTCCTGGGCGACGCCGTGGCCATCGCCTCGCACCGCCAGGGCCGCACCTACCACCCGCCGGCCGACGAGTGCCCCCTGTGCCCGTCCGCCGGGGACCGGCTCAGCGAGATCCCCGACGCCTCCTACGACGTCGCGGTCTTCGAGAACCGCTTCCCCTCCCTCGCGGGCGACGCGGGCCGCTGCGAGGTCGTCTGCTTCACCTCCGACCACGCCGCGTCCTTCGCGGACCTCACCCCCGAGCAGGCCGGACTCGTCCTGGAGGCCTGGACCGACCGGACCGCCGAGCTGTCCCATCTACCCTCCGTGCGGCAGGTGTTCTGCTTCGAGAACCGCGGCGCCGAGATCGGCGTGACCCTCGGCCACCCGCACGGACAGATCTACGCCTATCCGTTCGTCACCCCGCGCACCGAGCTGATGCTGCGCTCGCTCGCCGCGTTCAAGGAGGCGTCGGGCGGCCACAACCTCTTCGACGACATCGTCGCCGAGGAGAGCGCGGGCGAGCGGGTCGTCCTGGACGGCGAGCACTGGGTGGCGTTCGTGCCCCACGCCGCGCACTGGCCCTACGAGGTGCACCTCTATCCCAAGCGCCGGGTGCCGGACCTGCTCGGGCTCGACGAGGGCGCGCGCACGGAGTTCCCACAGATCTATCTGGAACTCTTGAGGCGCTTCGACCGGATCTTCGGCCGGACGGAGAACCCGACTCCGTACATCGCGGCCTGGCACCAGGCGCCCTTCGGCGGCCTGGAGGGACACGACGGCATCAACCGGGACGACTTCGCCCTCCACCTCGAACTTTTCACGATTCGCCGCACTTCGGGCAAGCTGAAGTTCCTCGCGGGTTCCGAATCCGGCATGAGCGTGTTCATCAACGACGTGCCGCCGGAAGCCGCGGCCGAGCGACTGCGAGAGGTAGCGAGTTCATGAGCGGTAAGTACCTGGTCACCGGTGGAGCGGGCTATGTCGGAAGCGTGGTGGCCCAGCACCTGATCGAGGCCGGGCATCAGGTGACGGTCCTCGACAACCTCTCGACCGGCTTCCGCGAGGGCGTCCCCGCCGACGCCGCCTTCATCGAGGGCGACATCCGCGACGCCGCCAAGTGGCTGGACCCCTCCTTCGACGCCGTCCTGCACTTCGCCGCCTTCTCCCAGGTCGGCGAGTCCGTCGCCAAGCCCGAGAAGTACTGGGACAACAACGTCGGCGGCACCATGGCACTGCTCGCCGCCATGCGCGACGCGGACGTGCGCAGGCTCGTCTTCTCCTCCACGGCCGCGACCTACGGCGAGCCCGTCAGCACCCCCATCACGGAGAGCGACCCGACCGCCCCCACCTCTCCGTACGGCGCCTCGAAGCTCGCCGTCGACCACATGATCACCGGCGAGGCGGGCGCCCACGGCCTGGCCGCCGTCTCGCTGCGCTACTTCAACGTCGCGGGCGCCTACGGCCGGTTCGGGGAGCGCCACGACCCCGAGTCGCACCTCATCCCGCTGGTCCTCCAGGTCGCCCAGGGCAGGCGCGAGGCGATCAGCGTCTACGGCGACGACTACCCCACCGATGACGGCACCTGCGTACGCGACTACATCCACGTCGCCGACCTCGCCCGGGCCCACCTCCTCGCCGTCGAGGCCGCCACCCCCGGCGAGCACCTCATCTGCAACCTCGGCAACGGCAACGGCTTCTCCGTCCGCCAGGTCATCGAGACCGTCCGCCAGGTCACCGGGCACCCCGTCCCCGAGGTGACGGCCCCGCGCCGCGGCGGCGACCCGGCGGTGCTCGTCGCCTCCGCCGCCACCGCGCGCGAGAAGCTCGGCTGGCACCCGTCCCGCGCGGACCTCGCGGGAATCGTCGCCGACGCCTGGGCCTTCGCCCAGCGAAAGGGGTAACAGCACATGGCCACGGCATCCGAAGTCGCCGAGCAGTTCCGGAAGTTGTACGGGTACGAGCCCGACGGCGTCTGGTCGGCCCCCGGCCGCGTCAACCTCATCGGCGAGTACACGGACTTCAACGAAGGCTTCGTGATGCCGCTGGCCCTCCCGCACACCGCGGTGGCCGCCGTCGCCCCGCGCACCGACGGCGTCCTGCGGCTGCACTCCGCCGACGTCGACGCCCCGCTCGCCGAACTGCGCGTCGACGAGCTGACCCCGCTCTCCGACGGAGGCTGGGCCGCCTACCCCGCCGGGGTCGTCTGGGCGCTGCGGGACGCCGGGCACCCCGTCACCGGCGCGGACCTGCACCTGGCCTCCACGGTCCCGACGGGCGCGGGCCTGTCGTCCTCGGCCGCCCTGGAGGTCGTCACCGCGCTCGCCCTCGACGAACTGTTCGGGCTCGGGCTCACCCGGCCCGAACTCGCCGTCCTCGCCCAGCGCGCCGAGAACGCCTTCGTCGGCGTCCCCTGCGGCGTCATGGACCAGACGGCATCGGCGTGCTGCACCGACGGCCACGCCCTGCACCTGGACTGCCGCGACCTGTCCATACGGCAGGTCCCCTTCGACCTCGCGGCCCAGGGGCTGCGGCTGCTCGTCGTCGACACCCGGGTGAAGCACGCGCTCGGCGACGGCGCCTACGCGGAGCGCCGCGCCGGATGCGAGGCGGGCGCGCGGGCCCTCGGAGTCAGCCACCTGCGCGACATCTCGTACGGGGAACTGCCGCGGGCGCTCGGGAAACTGACGGACGAGAAGGTGCGGCGCTACGTACGCCACGTCGTCTCCGACAACCACCGCGTCGAGCAGGTCATCGGCCTCCTCGACGCCGGTGACGTCCGTGCGATCGGCCCCGTCCTCACCGACGGCCACGCCTCGCTCCGCGACGACCTGCGCATCTCCTGCCCGGAGTTGGACCTGGTGGTGAGCGCCGCGAACACGGCGGGCGCGCTCGGCGCCCGGATGACCGGCGGCGGCTTCGGCGGCTCGGCGATCGTCCTGGTGGAGACCGGGGACGCCGACGCGGTGACCAAGTCGGTCCTGGAGGCCTTCGCCGCGGCGGGCTTCACGGCGCCGCGCGTGTTTCCAGCGGTGGCGTCGGCGGGGGCGCGCCGGGAAAAGTAGCAACCAGTTCTGCTGATCGGTCACATTCGCCCGGAGCGGCTCGTCATGGCAGTGAACAACCCCCCGGCCGGGGCGCCACCGCGCTCCGGCGCCTGCCTGATGAGGAGCATCTCTGATGTCCACCGCACACGTCGTCGTCACGCTCCTGGCCGCCGCGATGGTGGGCTTCTCGGCCGCCTCCGTCTTCCTGGGCTCCAAGTGGGTCCTTGAACCCATGGGCGACTACGGCGTCCCCATGACGTGGCTGCCCTGGCTCGGCGCCGCCAAGGCCGCGGGCGCCGCGGGTCTGCTCGTAGGTCTGTTCGTGCCGTTCGTCGGGGTCGCCGCCGGGATCGCTCTGGTCCTGTACTTCACCGGGGCCGTCGTCACCGTGGTGCGGGCCCGCTGGTACGCGCACATCCCCTTCCCCCTGGTCTACGCGGCACCGGTGATCGGCGCCCTCGCCCTGGGCCTCGCGGCCTGAACCGGCCCGTCAGCCGAGCCGCTTGGTGAGCGTGAACTCCTTGACGCCCTCCGGGTAGTCGGGGATCACGCACACCAGCTCGTACCCCCGGTTCCGGTAGAAGCCCGGCGCCTGGAAGTCCCACGTCTCCACCCGCGACGCCCCGCAGCCACGCTCCTCGCGGGCCACGCGCTCCGCCTCCCCGAGCAGCCGGGAACCGAGTCCCGCGCCGCGATGACATCCGTCGACCCAGAGGTAATTCACATGCAGCCAGCCGCCCCAGGTGTGCGCGGCGAGCCCGGCCGCGAGGCCGTCCGCCTCGTCCAACACCCAGAGCGCCAGGGGGACTTCCTGGTCGGCGACCGTGCCGCGCAGGGTGCGGAGCTCGGGGGACGCCGCCGTGTTCGTCTCGGCGAGCCGCGAACGAAGCTGAGCCAGCCGCTCCTTGTCGACTCCTGTCTCCATACGAAACATACGGCTCACCATAAACGCGCCGGACAATCAGTTCTGCAAATCACCTTCCGCTCCCGGCGTCCGGCCCTACTCTGAAGAACAGTGCCGGTGGGGGCCGGCGCCGATCAGGGGGCGAGACAGTCGGGTGCGACGCCCGGCATGGGGGTGGCGGTGCACGCGCGGCGGCGGCCGTGCGGCTGCGTCGATCCCCGTTCCGGGCGGCGTGCCCGCGCCGATCGTTCTCCGACGGTTCGTTCTCCGACGGTATTCGACGGGGGTATCCCCTGCTCCTTGCGGGGAGCGCGGGGAAGGGGGTTTCTGTGGTTCGCATTCGAGTTCTGGTCGTGGACGACCATCGCATCTTCGCCGAGTCGCTGGCGGCCGCGCTGGCGGCCGAGCCCGATGTGGAGGTGTCGGCGGCCGGCAGCGGCCCCGCGGCGCTGCGCTGCCTGGAGCGGTCGGTCGCCGAAGGACGCAGATACGACGTGCTGCTCGTCGACGCGGACCTCGGCGCCACCGCGAGCGCCCTCCAGGGCACCCGCCCCCAAGCTCTCGGCTTCGCTCGGGCAGGGGGGACCCCCACCGCGGTCCCCGTCCAGGACGGCAACGCCGACGGGCTCGTCGACGGCATCTCCCTGGTCGCCGGCGTCCGTACGGGCCAGCCCACCGTGCGCACCGTCGTGCTCGCCGAGAAGGACGACCCGCGCCGCGCGGCCCTCGCGCTGCAGGCGGGCGCCTCGGGTTGGGTCGCCAAGGACTGCTCGCTCTCCCGCCTCCTCACGGTCATCCGAGGAGTGCTGCGGGACGAGACGCACCTGCCGCCCGCCCTGCTCACCGGCGTCCTGCGCGAGCTGACCGCCGCCCGCAAGCACCGCACCGAGTCCGAGCGCCTGGTGGAGTCCCTGACCCCGCGCGAGCGCGAGGTGCTGCGCTGCATGGTGGCGGGCCTGGGCAGGAAGGCCGTCGCCGAGCGCCTCTTCCTCTCCCCGCACACGGTGCGTACGCATATGCAGAACGTCCTCGGGAAGCTGGGCGTCCACTCCACCCTGGCGGCGGTCGCCCTCGCCCGGCGCGCGGGCGTCGGGCCGGTCGACCTAGCCGGGGATGTTGTCGAACGGGGCGGTCAACTGGCGTAGGAGTCCCGCCAGTTCACCCCGCTGGGCGCGGGAGAGCTCACCGAGGATCGCCCGCTCCTGCTCAAGGAGGCCGGCCAGGGCCTGGTCCGCGCGGTCCTGGCCCTCGGTGGTGAGCCGCACGAGCACGCCGCGCCGGTCGCTCGGGTCGGGCAGGCGCTCGACGAGGCCCTTCTTCGCCAGGCGGTCGATGCGGTTCGTCATCGTGCCGGACGTCACCAGGGTCTGCGTCAGGAGCTGGCCGGGGGAGAGCTGATAGGGGGCGCCCGCGCGGCGCAGCGACGTCAGGACGTCGAACTCCCACGGCTCCAGCTGGTGCTCGGAGAACGCGAGTCTGCGGGCCCGGTCCAGATGGCGCGCGAGTCTGCTGACGCGGGAGAGTACTTCGAGTGGTTCCACGTCGAGGTCCGGGCGCTCCCTGCGCCACGCCGCGACCAGTCGATCGACCTCGTCCTCCATGACGATCAGTGTAGGGGGTCTGTCGACGTGAAGTCTCTTGACGTCAAGATACTTAGGGGTGAGGATGCGGAGGGAGCGCGTCGAGTGGAGCGCGTACGCCGCCGTTCTTGAGGAGGCCCTTCATGCCCGCACCCGCATCCGACGCCGAAGTCGCGGCCGATGCCGGCTGGGATCCGCTTCAGTACCTGCGCCACTCCGACCACCGGGCCCGGCCCTTCCTGGACCTGCTGAGCCGCGTCCCCGACCTGCCCGCCGCCGAGGTCCGCCCGCCGCGCATCGCCGACCTCGGCTGCGGGCCCGGCAACGTCACGCGGCTGCTCGCGCGGCGGTGGCCCACCGCGCACATCACCGGCTTCGACAACTCCCGGCGGATGCTCACCGAGGCCGAACGGTACGCGGGGCCCACGGAGGGCGGCGGACGCCTGGACTTCACCGCCGCCGACGCGAGGGAGTGGGCGCCGGCCCCGGGCACGTACGACCTGATCCTCTCCAACGCGACCCTCCAGTGGGTGCCGGGCCACCCGGACTCCTTCCCCGCCTGGACCGCCGCGCTCACCCCCGGCGGCACCCTCGCCTTCCAGGTCCCCGGCAACTTCGACGCCCCCAGCCACGTCCTGATGCGCGAGCTGAGCGAGTCCGCGCGGTGGCGGGGACGCCTGGGCGGGCGCCTGCGGCACGCGGACGCGGTGCTGACGCCCGGGGCGTACCTGGAGCGGCTCGCGGGGCTCGGCTGCGAGGTCGACGCCTGGGAGACGACGTACCTCCACCTCCTGGCGGGCGAGGACCCCGTCCTCGACTGGGTCAAGGGCACGGGCCTACGTCCTGTCCTCACCGCCCTCGCGGACGACCCGGAGGCGACGGAGGCGTTCCTCGCCGAGTACCGGGCCCTCCTGCGCGAGGCCTACCCGGCGACTGCCGGGCACGGCACGGTCTTCCCGTTCCGGCGGGTGTTCGCGGTGGCGCGTAAGGGCGGTGCCTGATGCTCACGTCCGTCGACCACGTCCAACTCGCCGCCCCGCCGGGCAGTGAACCGGTCCTGCGTACGTACTACGTCGACGTGCTCGGCATGACGCAGACGCCCAAGCCGCCCGCGCTCGCGGCGCGCGGCGGCTGCTGGTTCGAGGCGGGCGGCGTACGCCTGCACCTGGGCATCGAGGAGGACTTCGTCCCGGCCCGCAAGGCCCACCCGGGCCTGCTCGTCCGGAACATCGAGGCGTACGCGGACCGGCTGGCCGCGCGCGGCGCCGAGGTCACCTGGGACGAGAACCTGCCGGGACACCGACGGTTCTACTCGCGGGACCCCGTCGGAAACCGGCTGGAGTTTCTGGAGCGGATCGGGGTGTAGCGCCGGATGTTTCCGCCCACGGGGTGGGAGCGCCGCCGCGGAGCGGCGGGGATCGGTGCCGGCCGAGGCGCCCCGCCCGTCAGTTCTTCCGGTGGCCTATCAGCCGCGGCTTCGGTTCCAGGCCGTCCAGGCCGTGCCAGGCCAGGTTGACGAGATGCGCCGCCACCTCCGCCTTCTTCGGCTTGCGGACGTCCAGCCACCACTGGCCCGTCAGCGCGACCATGCCGACCAGCGCCTGCGCGTACAGCGGCGCCAGTTTCTGGTCGAAGCCGCGGCCCTTGAACTCCTGGCCCAGGATGTCCTCCACCTGCGTCGCGATGTCGGAGATCAGGGACGCGAAGGTGCCCGTGGACTGCGCCACCGGCGAATCACGGACCAGGATGCGGAAACCGTCCGTATATGTCTCGATGTAGTCGAGGAGGGCGAACGCGGCCTGTTCGAGGAGTTCCCGGGGATGCCCGGCCGTGAGCGCGCTCGTCACCATGTCCAGGAGCTGACGCATCTCCCGGTCCACCACCACCGCGTACAGCCCCTCCTTGCCGCCGAAGTGCTCGTACACCACCGGCTTGGAGACCCCGGCCTTCGCCGCGATCTCCTCCACCGACGTGCCCTCGAAGCCCTTCGCGGCGAAGAGCGTGCGGCCGATGTCCAGCAACTGCTCCCGGCGCTCGGCACCCGTCATCCGGGTCCGGCGGGTGCGCCGGGGCTGCTTCTCTTTGCCGGCAGGGCTGGGATTGCTGGAGTCGGTCGCCACGTCGTCCATCATGCCGCGTCAGCGGCCTGCGGCAGTCGGCGGGCGTCGATGCGTGACTTCGACGGCCACCGCACGTCGTACGCCCAGCCGAGCCGCTCGCACCAGCGGATGATCCGCGCGGAGGAGTCGACCTGGCCCCTCATGACGCCGTGCCGCGCCGACGTCGGGTCGGCGTGGTGGAGGTTGTGCCAGGACTCGCCGCAGGACAGCACCGCGAGCCACCACACGTTGCCCGAGCGGTCACGGGACTTGAAGGGTCGCTTGCCGACCGCGTGGCAGATGGAGTTGATCGACCAGGTCACGTGGTGCAGCAGCGCCACACGGACCAGCGAACCCCAGAAGAACGCCGTGAAGGCGCCCCACCAGTCCATCGTCACCAGGCCGCCGACCAGTGGCGGGATGGCGAGCGAGACGATCGTCCAGAACAGGAACTGCCGCGAGATGCGGCGGATCGTCGGGTCCTTGACCAGGTCCGGCGCGTACTTCTCCTGCGACGTCCGCTCCTCGTCGAACATCCAGCCGATGTGCGCCCACCACAGGCCCTTCATCAAGGCGGGCACCGTCTCACCGAAACGCCAGGGGGAGTGCGGGTCCCCTTCCGCGTCGGAGAACTTGTGGTGCTTGCGGTGGTCGGCCACCCAGCGCACGACCGGGCCCTCCACGGCCATCGAACCGGCGACCGCCAGCGCGATCCGCAGCGGCCGCTTCGCCTTGAAGGCGCCGTGCGTGAAGTAGCGGTGGAAGCCGATCGTGATGCCGTGACAGCCCAGGTAGTACATGAAGACGAGCAGGCCGAGGTCCAGCCAGCTCACGCCCCACCCCCAGGCCAGCGGCACCGCCGCGAGCAGGGCGAGGAACGGGACGACGATGAACAGGAGCAGCGTCAGCTGTTCGAGCGAACGCTTCTTCTCGCCGCCCAGCGTCGCGGGCGGCAGGGCCCCGGCGGGGCCCGCCCCCCGAGCGGGAGCGTCGTCGATCACATCGGTCTCGGAGGGCGCATCGGAAGTTGTCGTCATGGGCACGTCCCCTGTGGGGTCGAGGGTCGGGTGGAAGAGGGTGCACGGGCACGGCTGCGCAAGGGCGCTGTGGCCGCGGCTGCCACTTCTGCCACGACACACGCGTTTCCCGCCTTCCCTACGGTTCCGTAACCTACGGCGTCGTAAGTATGGCAGTGAGGAGCGTCTCGGCAAGTGGCCGAAACTTCCCTGCCGCGGAGTGACACCTATCCTTGGAGACGGTCGGACAGCGCGGTCCGCTCTGAATCTCCCCGGATCCTTACCGGGACCCCTCCCAGACGTGCTTCAAACACTGCAAGGAGCCGCACCTGTGAGCAGTGCCGACGACCAGGGCCGCCAGGCCACCAGTACAGCCAGCAGCGAGCTGCGCGCCGACATCCGCCGCCTCGGCGACCTGCTGGGCGAGACCCTCGTACGCCAGGAGGGTCCCGAGCTCCTCGAACTGGTCGAGAAGGTCCGCCGCCTGACGCGCGAGGACGGCGAGGCCGCCGCCAAGCTGCTCGGCGGCACCGAACTGGAGACCGCGGCCAAGCTGGTCCGCGCCTTCTCCACCTACTTCCATCTGGCGAACGTCACCGAGCAGGTCCACCGCGGCCGCGAGCTGCGCGCCCGCCGCGCCGCCGAGGGCGGGCTGCTCGCCCGCACCGCGGACCGCCTCAAGGACGCCGACCCCGAACACCTGCGCCAGACCGTGCGGCACCTGAACGTGCGGCCCGTCTTCACCGCGCACCCCACCGAGGCCGCCCGCCGCTCGGTCCTCAACAAGCTCCGCCGCGTCGCCGAGCTCCTGGAGACCCCGGTCATCGAGTCCGACCGGCGCCGCCACGACATCCGTCTGGCCGAGAACATCGACCTGGTGTGGCAGACCGACGAGCTGCGCGTCGTACGCCCCGAACCCGCCGACGAGGCCCGCAACGCCATCTACTACCTCGACGAGCTGCACGCCGGCGCCGTCGGGGACGTACTGGAAGACCTCACCGCGGAGCTGGAGCGCGTCGGCGTCGAGCTGCCCGAAGGCACCCGGCCGCTCAGCTTCGGCACCTGGATCGGCGGCGACCGCGACGGCAACCCCAACGTGACACCCGCCGTCACCTGGGACGTCCTGATCCTCCAGCACGAGCACGGCATCAACGACGCGCTCGACCTGATCGACGAGCTGCGCGGCTTCCTCTCCAACTCCATCCGCTACACCGGAGCCACCGACGAGCTGAAGGCGTCCCTCCAGGCAGACCTGGAGCGGCTCCCCGAGATCAGCCCCCGCTACAAGCGGCTCAACGCCGAGGAGCCCTACCGCCTCAAGGCCACCTGCATCCGGCAGAAGCTGGAGAACACCAAGCAGCGCCTCGCCAAGGGCACCGCCCACGTCCCGGGCCGCGACTACCTCGGCACGAGCGAGCTGCTCGACGACCTCACACTCATCCAGACCTCCCTGCGCGAGCACAAGGGCGCCCTCTTCGCCGAGGGCCGGATGAACCGCACCATCCGCACGCTGGCCGCCTTCGGCCTCCAGCTCGCCACCATGGACGTACGCGAGCACGCCGACGCCCACCACCACGCGCTCGGCCAGCTCTTCGACCGTCTCGGCGAGGAATCCTGGCGCTACGCGGACATGCCCCGCGAGTACCGCCGGAAGCTGCTCGCCAAGGAGCTGCGCTCACGGCGTCCGCTCGGCCCGCAGCCCGCCCCGCTGGACGCGGCGGGCGAGAAGACCCTCGGCGTCTTCCTCACCGTCAAGAAGGCCCTCGAAGTCTTCGGACCCGAGGTCATCGAGTCGTACATCATCTCGATGTGCCAGGGCGCCGACGACGTCTTCGCCGCCGCCGTCCTCGCCCGCGAGGCCGGTCTCGTCGATCTGCACGCCGGCTGGGCCAAGATCGGCATCGTGCCGCTCCTGGAGACCACCGACGAGCTGCGCGCCGCCGACGTCATCCTCGACGAGATGCTCGCCGACCCCTCCTACCGCAAGCTCGTCTCGCTCCGCGGCGACGTGCAGGAGGTCATGCTCGGCTACTCGGACTCCTCCAAGTTCGGCGGCATCACCACCAGCCAGTGGGAGATCCACCGCGCCCAGCGGCGGCTGCGTGACGTCGCGCACCGCTACGGGGTCAGGCTCCGTCTGTTCCACGGCCGCGGCGGCACCGTCGGCCGTGGCGGCGGCCCCTCCCACGACGCGATCCTCGCCCAGCCCTGGGGCACGCTGGAGGGCGAGATCAAGGTGACCGAGCAGGGCGAGGTCATCTCCGACAAGTACCTCGTGCCGTCACTGGCCCGCGAGAACCTCGAACTGACCGTCGCCGCCACGCTCCAGGCATCCGCCCTGCACACCGCGCCGCGCCAGTCCGACGAGGCCCTCGCCCGCTGGGACGCGGCCATGGACGTCGTCTCCGACGCCGCCCACTCCGCCTACCGGCGCCTGGTCGAGGACCCCGACCTGCCCGCGTACTTCTTCGCCTCCACGCCGGTCGACCAGCTCGCCGACCTGCACCTGGGTTCCAGGCCGTCCAGGCGGCCCGACTCCGGCGCCGGTCTCGACGGGCTGCGCGCCATCCCCTGGGTCTTCGGCTGGACCCAGTCGCGGCAGATCGTGCCCGGCTGGTTCGGTGTCGGCTCGGGCCTCAAGGCGCTCCGCGAGGCGGGCCTGCGGCAGAGCGGTGCCGCCGTGCTCGACGAGATGCACGAGCACTGGCACTTCTTCCAGAACTTCCTCTCGAACGTCGAGATGACCCTGGCCAAGACCGACCTGCGCATCGCACGGCACTACGTCGACACGCTCGTCCCCGACGAGCTCAAGCACGTCTTCGCCACGATCGAGGAAGAGCACGAGCTGACCGTCCGCGAGGTTCTGCGGATCACCGGCGGGGACGAACTCCTCGGCTCCCACCAGGCGCTCCGGCAGACCTTCGCGATCCGCGACGCCTATCTGGACCCGATCTCGTACCTTCAGGTCGCCCTGCTGAAGCGGCAGCGCGACGCCTCCGCGGCGGGCGTGGAGCCGGATCCGCTGCTCGGGCGGGCGCTGCTGCTCACCGTGAACGGGGTGGCCGCGGGCCTGCGCAACACGGGCTGACGCACCCTTCGGGGCGCTCCTGAACGGGGCGCCCCTTACGGGGCTCTAGGAGTTGTACGTGCTCTGCGCCCGCTCAAGGCCCTCGATGACCAGCGCCTCGACCGCGTCGGTCGCCCGGTCCACGAAGTAGTCAAGCTCCTTGCGCTCCGTCGACGAGAAGTCCTTCAGTACGAAGTCCGCGACCTGCATCCGGCCCGGCGGACGCCCGATACCGAACCGCACCCGGTGGTAGTCGGGGCCCATCGCCTTCGTCATCGACTTCAGACCGTTGTGACCGTTGTCGCCGCCGCCCAGCTTCAGCCGCAGCGTGCCGTAGTCGATGTCCAGCTCGTCATGGACCGCGACGATCTGCTCCGTCGGCACCTTGTAGAAGTCGCGCAGCGCCGTCACGGGACCGCCCGAGACGTTCATGTACGACATGGGCTTCACGAGGATCACCCGACGGCTCGCCGGACCCGGCGCCCCGATCCGGCCCTCGACCACCTGAGCCTGCGCCTTCGCGGCCCGCTTGAACTTGGCACCCATGCGCTGCGCGAGCAGGTCGGCCACCATGAAGCCCACATTGTGCCGGTTCATGGCGTAATCGGGGCCCGGATTGCCGAGGCCCGCGATCAGCCAGGGGGCGTTGGCGTCGGTCGTCACGTGCATGTCTCCTTCATACGCGGCAGCCGCCGCCCCCCGAGGGAGCGGCGGCTGCCGTGCCGGATGTACGTCGCGAGGATCAGGCCTCGGTGGACGCGGTCTCGGCACCCTCGGCCGGGGCCTCCTCGGCCTGCGCCGACAGGACCTGCAGGACCACGGCGTCGCCGTCGATGGCCAGCGTGGAACCGGTGGGCAGCGGGATGTCCTTGGCGAGGATGGACGCGCCGGAGTCCAGGCCCGCGATGGAGACGGTGACCTCGGTCGGGATGTGCGTGGCCTCGGCCTCGACCGGCAGCGTGCTCAGCACGTGCTCCAGGAGGTTGCTGCCCGGGGCCAGCTCGCCCTCGGTGTGGACCGGGATCTCGACCGTGACCTTCTCGCCGCTGCGCACGAGGAGCAGGTCGACGTGCTTCAGGATGCCCTGGCGCATGGCGTCGCGCTGCACGGCCTTCGGGATGGCCAGCTGGGTCTTGCCGTCGACGTCCAGGGAGATCAGGACGTTGGGGGTACGCAGGGCCAGGAGCAGCTCGTGGCCCGGCAGCGACAGGTGGACCGGGTCGGCGCCGTGGCCGTAGAGGACGCCGGGAACCTTGTTCTCACGGCGGGTGCGGCGCGAAGCGCCCTTGCCGAACTCGCTGCGGATCTCGGCGGTGATCTTGACCTCGGGCATGTCCACTCCTCGTACAACAGGTGTCGGATGGGGTTACCCGGCCATACGACTGGCCTGCTACGAAGAGCGCGTCGATAACGGACCGCCGCACACAAGTGCGGCCTCCCTCGCCGAGCAACTCGGTGAGTCTACCCGGCGGGGAGGCCGCTCCAGAAATCGATCTTCCGACCGCTTGTGCCTACTGCTCCTCGAAGTCCTCGAAGAGGCTCGTCACCGAACCGTCCTCGAAGACCTCACGCACCGCGTTCGCGATCGTCGGCGCGATCGAGAGCACCGTGATCTTGTCGAGCTCCAGCTCGCCCGGCGTCGGCAGCGTGTCCGTGAACACGAACTCGCTCACCTTCGAGTTCTTCAGCCGGTCCGCGGCGGGACCGGACAGCACGCCGTGCGTGGCCGTCACGATGACGTCCTCGGCGCCGTGCGCGAACAGCGCGTCGGCGGCGGCGCAGATCGTGCCACCCGTGTCGATCATGTCGTCGACCAGGACGCAGACGCGGCCCTGGACCTCACCGACCACCTCGTGCACGGTGACCTGGTTCGCGACGTCCTTGTCCCGGCGCTTGTGGACGATCGCCAGCGGCGCGCCCAGACGGTCGCACCAGCGGTCGGCCACACGCACGCGGCCGGCGTCGGGGGAGACCACCGTCAGCTTGGAACGGTCGACCTTCGCGCCCACGTAGTCCGCGAGGATCGGCAGCGCGAAGAGGTGGTCGACCGGGCCGTCGAAGAAGCCCTGGATCTGGTCCGTGTGCAGATCGACCGTGAGGATGCGGTCGGCGCCCGCGGTCGCCATCAGGTCGGCGATCAGACGCGCCGAGATCGGTTCACGTCCGCGGTGCTTCTTGTCCTGGCGCGCGTAACCGTAGAACGGCACGATGACGGTGATGGAGCGGGCCGACGCGCGCTTCAGCGCGTCGATCATGATCAACTGCTCCATGATCCACTTATTGATCGGAGCGGTGTGGCTCTGGATCAAGAAGCAGTCGGCGCCACGCGCCGACTCCTGGTAGCGGACGTAGATCTCACCATTGGCGAAATCAAAAGCCTTCGTCGGCACGATGCCGACACCCAGCTTGTGTGCGACCTCCTCGGCCAACTCGGGGTGGGCGCGGCCGGAGAAGAGCATCAACTTCTTCTCGCCGGTCGTCTTGATCCCGGTCACAGCACTGTCTCCTCAGAGAGTTCTTCCCGCTGCCGTACTCACGCGTCCCGATGCGACGAGTCGGCCGAATGTGTGCACCTATCACGGTACGCCGTGTCAGACGCACCTGTTTCCGGTCAGCTTGCGCTGTCCGCCTCCCGGGACGCCGCCTCCGCCGCCTTCGCGGCCGCGCTCCCCGGACGCTTGCGGGCCACCCAGCCCTCGATATTCCGCTGCTGGCCCCGGGCGACGGCCAGCGAACCCGCCGGCACGTCCTTCGTGATCACGGACCCGGCGGCGGTGTAGGCACCGTCCCCCACCGTGACAGGAGCCACAAACATGTTGTCCGAACCCGTACGGCAGTGGGACCCCACCGTCGTGTGGTGCTTCGCCTCGCCGTCGTAGTTCACGAAGACACTCGCCGCGCCGATGTTGGAGTACTCACCGATCGTCGCGTCACCCACGTACGACAGATGCGGCACCTTCGCACCGTCGCCGACCGTCGCGTTCTTCATCTCCACATACGTACCCGCCTTGGCCTTCACCCCGAGCCGGGTGCCGGGCCGCAGATACGCGTACGGACCGACGCTCGCCCGCTCCCCGACCTCCGCGCTGTCCGCCACGCTGTTGTCGACCCGCGCCCCCGGGCCGACCTTCGTGTCCTTCAGACGCGTGTTGGGGCCCACCTCGGCGCCCTTGCCCAGATGCGTGGCGCCGTGCAGCTGCGTACCGGGATGCACGACCGCGTCCCGCTCGAAGGTGACCGTGGCGTCGACCCAGGTGGAGGCGGGATCGACGACGGTGACACCGGCGAGCATGGCCTCTGTGAGCAGTCGGTCGTTCAACGTCCGCCGTGCCGCGGCGAGTTGGACGCGGTTGTTGATGCCCGCGATCTCCTCGTGGTCCTCGGCGACGGACGCGCCGACGCGGTGCCCGGCCTCGCGCAGAATCCCCAGCACGTCCGTCAGGTACTCCTCGCCCTGACTGTTGTCCGTACGCACCTTGCCGAGCGCCTCCGCCAGGAGCCGGCCGTCGAAGGCGAAAACCCCGGAGTTGATCTCACGGATCGCGCGCTGCGACTCGGTGGCGTCCTTGTGCTCGACGATCGCGGTGACCGCGCCGTTCGCGCTGTCGCGCACGATGCGGCCGTAGCCGGTCGCGTCCGGCACCTCGGCGGTCAGCACGGTCACGGCGTTGCCGTCTCCGCTGTGCGTGGCGGCGAGGTTCTGGAGCGTCGCGCCGGTGAGCAGCGGGGTGTCGCCGCATACGACGATGACGGTGCCGTCCACCGATCCGCCGAGCTCTTCCAGACCGATGCGGACGGCGTGACCCGTGCCGTTCTGCTCCGCCTGGTAGGCGGTGCGGACCTGCGGGGCGGTGGCGTGGAGGTGTTCCTTGACCTGGTCGCTCTGGAACCCGACGACGGTGACGAGCTGCTCGGGGGTGAGCGCGTAGGCCGCCTCCAGCACATGGCCGATGAGGGAACGGCCACAGAGCTCGTGCAGGACCTTGGGAAGGTCCGACTTCATACGGGTGCCCTCACCCGCTGCGAGGACGACGACGGCTGCCGGGCGGTTGGCGCTCACGGGGATGCCCTTCGGCTTCGGATGGCTAGTGCCTCTGTGGGGTGGACATCCGCAGGATACCGGGGCGTAGGGGGCTGGAAATGGGGGCGGGTCCCGACCTGGTGGTCGGGACCCGAACTCTGTGGCTCCCGGAGAAGGATTCGAACCCTCATTCAACGGACCAAAACCGTTTGTCCTGCCCTTAGACGATCCGGGATAGCGCGCGCCTTATGTCCGATGTGATCAACCGGATCGAGGCGCGGACAACACTATGCCGTACCGGGCGCCTTCCGTGCGACGGTACGGATCGGGGTGCTGCGTTCCACGCCGAGCAGCTCGGCCAACGCGGGAAACTCACCGGAAAACCGGGGTGGAACGCCCGTACGCTGGAAGGCATGACCACGACGGGGGACAACCACACCATGGCCATGACCGGGCCATGGTGGTGGGAGAGGCGACGCGGGGCCGCGTTGGATGTGGGGCTCGCGGTGGTGTCCGCGGCGGAGTGCGGGGCCGAGGGGGTGGCCTTCGCGGGGGACGCGGGGCTGCCGACGGCGGTGGGGGTCGGTTTCGGGGTCCTCGCGGGCTCCGCGCTGCTGGTCCGGCGGCGGTGGCCGGTCGCCGTGGTGCTCATAGCCATCGCGATCACGCCCGCCCAGATGGGCTTCCTGCTGACGATCGTCGGCCTCTACACGCTGGCGGCCTCGGAGCTGCCGCGCCGGGTGACGGGCGCGCTCGCGGGCATGTCGATGGCGGGGACGCTGATCGTCGCGCTGGTGCGGGCGAGCCAGGATCTGGCGGAGGAGGGTTCGCATCCGCCGATCGGCAGCGAGTTCGTGCCGTTCTTCGCCGTCGCGGCGTCGATCGGGGTGACGGCTCCGCCGGTGCTGCTCGGCCTCTATGTGGGGGCGCGGCGGCGGTTGATGGAGAGTCTGCGGGAGCGTGCGGACGATCTTGAGCGGGAGCTCCAGCTGCTCGCCGAGCGCGCGGAGGAGCGCGCGGAGTGGGCGCGGAACGAGGAGCGGACGCGGATCGCCCGTGAGATGCACGACGTGGTGGCGCACCGGGTGAGTCTGATGGTCGTGCACGCGGCGGCGTTGCAGGCGGTGGCGCGGAAGGATCCGGAGAAGGCCGTGAAGAACGCGGCGCTGGTCGGCGACATGGGGCGGCAGGCGCTGACGGAGTTGCGGGAGATGCTGGGGGTGCTGCGGGCGGGCGACGGCGTGCAGGGCGCGAAGCCCGTGCGACCCGTGGAGCCGGTGCCGTTGGCCGCGGTGGGGTACGCGGCGGCGGCCGCGGCGTCGCGTGCGGTGGACGAGGACGGTCCGTGTCTGGCGGAGCTGGACGAGCTGGTGGGGCAGTCGCGGGCGGCGGGCATGGCCGTCGAACTGTCGGTGCAGGGTGAGCCGCGTGGTTACACCGCCGATGTGGAGCAGACCGCGTACCGCGTGGTCCAGGAGGCGTTGACGAACGTACACAAGCACGCGGCGGGCGCGAAGACGTACGTGCGGTTGGCGCACCGGACCGCGGAGATAGCGATGCAGGTGGAGAACGAGCCGCCGCCGGAGCCCGGTTCGACGACGGACGCGCGGCTGCCGAGCGGCGGCAACGGCTTGGTGGGCATGAAGGAGCGCGTCACGGGACTCGGCGGGGTCTTCGTGTCGGGCCCGACGGACGACGGCGGCTTCCGGGTCTCGGCGGTACTGCCGGCGGCGGTGGTTCCGGCTGCGGGGTAGCGGAGGCGGGCCGTCGGCTGCGGGCTGCGGCGTGCGGTGTGCGGTCTGGTGTGTCGTGCGGGCAGCGGGTGTCACACGGCTCGCGGCTTGCGGCCGCAGGGTTCGTGCGGGCTCGTGTCGCGTCGTACGGCGGCGGCCGCAGAGGTCGTACGTAGGTCAGCTCGCCGTCAGGCGGGTCGGCTGGGCGCCGGTGATCAGGGTGGCCAGGGCCTGGTCGATGTGGGCGCCGAGGAACCAGTCGCCGCTGTGGTCGAGGCTGTAGACGCGCCCCTCGGTGTCGATGGCGAGCAGCGCCTGCGTGTCCGTCTCCTCGCCGATCGGGCAGACCTCGGTGCCGAGGGCGCGGCCGAGGTCGCCGAGGGTGCGGGCGAGGTGCAGACCGTACATGGGGTCGAAGTGCACGGTGGCGGGCGCGATCTGGCGGCCGGGGCCCTGCGGGGTGAGGTGCAGTCCACCGAATTCGGCCCAGGCCTCGACCGCGGCGGGGAAGACGGCATGGCGGTGCCCGGCGGGTGAGGTGTGGCGGCGCAGGACGTCCGCCCAGATCTCGGCCTGCTTGATGTCCCAGCGCCCGGGGCGCCAGCCGGCGGTGCGCAGGGCGGCGTCGACGGGGACGGGAAAGCGGGTGCTGCCGCCGGCCGGGGCGGTGGCGGTGTGGTCGGCGTGCATGGGGTGGCCCTTGTTCGGTCGGAGACGGTCGGAGACGGTCGGATGGACGGGCGGAGGGACGGTGGGGCGTCGGTCGGCTGGTGTCCGGGCGACGGTCAGGCATCGGTGGCCGTCGGGTCCACGACCCGTACGCCGAAGTGCGCCGTGAGGGCCGTACAGGAGCGGCAGGGCTGGGCGAAGGAGCCGTGCAGGGGGTCGCCGTCCTCGCGGATGCGGCGCGTGGTCAGTTTGGCGTGCTTGAGCGCCTTGCGGGCCTCGCCGTTGGTCATGGGCTTGCGTGCGGCTCGTTTGGAGCGGCTCGCGTCGGCCGCCGTGAGGTGGCGGGAGACGAGGATGGCCTCGGCGCAGCGGCCGGTGAAGCGTTCGCGCTGGCCGCTGGTGAGGGCGTCGAGGAAGTCCTGGACGAGCGGGTGCAGCGTGGGCGGCTCCTCGCCGCGGCTCGGGGTGCAGGTGAGCGTGGTCTGGCCGCGTGCGGAGAGGGCGGCGGCCACGGTCGGCAGTATGCCGTCGCGGCGCTGGCGCAGGATGGGCGCGTGGGCGGCGGTGCTGCTCCAGCCGACGCGTGGATCGCCGGAGAGGGCGCCGGGTGCCGCCTCCTCCGCTGTGGCGGGTGCGGTGGCGGACGCCATGGCGGATGCCGTGACCGCCGCCTCGGCCGCCGTCGTGGACAGCGTGTGTCCGGTGGTGCCGCTCTGTGCCGTGTGCATCGTGCTGTTCCCCTCCCCCTGCTCGCGGTCGTCACCGCTTGTGTGCCGCCACGCCCCCGCGTCGCGGGGGACAGCCTGCCAAATGGGGCGGGTGGTGCGGAAGCTGGGGCTCTGCGACACGCCTGGCTCCGGGTCGGGTTTCGTCGCACGGTGACCGTCCGGTGGCTGCTGGTCATGGAACCGGAGGCCCGGTGACCGGTGTCGTCCTTACGCATAGGCTGTGTCGACATCCGTAGGACTTTCACAGTGCCGCAGGGGGCAACCGCCATGACGACAGGTCGGCTGGGGCAGCAGTCCGCGCCGCCGAACGCGGCCTACGCCGGGCAGGTCGTGCACTTCCCGGATCCGGTCCGCGCCGCCCGCCACCCCAGAGGGGTGCGCGTGGACGAACGGGGCTATCCGGACTTCTCGCCCTACGCGCGGGCCGCCGCCGAGATCGCGGAGCCCCCGGAGGGCTTCGGCGTCGACGAACTGCGCCTGACGGACTACGTGTCGGCGAACGCGGCGCTGGCGGCGGACGGCCACGACCTGTGGGACACGATTCCCGCGGTGGCGACCCCGCACGGCTGGACCTGGCACCACGCGCCGGACAGCCGCCGTCTGGAGCTGGTCCCGGTCGAGGTGAAGGCGCTCCTTCGGCACCACGGCGGGATCGCGACGACGGCCGTGGACCAGGACAAGAGGGGCACGCGGCCGCTGCAGGAGACGCGGCCCGCGCACTTCGGTCTGCCGAAGGCGGCGGTCGCGGTGACCGAGCAGCAGGTCCAGGGGGTGGAGGAGGATCTCGGCTACCGCCTTCCGGGCGCCTACCGCTCCTTCCTGAAGGCGGCGGGTGGCTGCGCGCCGGTGGGCGCGGCGCTGGACGCCGAGTTGGGCCTTCTGGTGGACCAGCCGTTCTTCACGGTGCGGGACGAGGCCGCGGTCAATGACCTGGTGTACGTCAACAAGTGCCTGCGCGACCACCTCACCAAGGACTACCTGGGCGTCGGTTTCGTGCAGGGCGGGCTGCTGGCGGTGAAGGTCAAGGGTGAGCAGGTCGGTTCCGTGTGGTTCTGCGCGTACGACGATGCGCGAGACGTCTCGGAGGCGGCCGCGTGGCCGCCCGCGGAGCGGGTGCGGCGGCTGCTGCTGCCGTGCGGCGACGACTTCGACGAATTCCTGACCCGGCTCGCGGGCAATCCGCCGGAGCTGGAGACCGTGGCGAACCTGATGGTGGACGGCGGCTTCGCGCGTGCCGTCCCCGTGTCCTCGGCTGGGGAGTGACTAGGCGATGGTGACCTTCGCGCAGGCGCAGGAGCGCGCCGAAGAGTGGATCAACGGCGAGGTGCCGGGCTATCAGCACCGTGAGGTGCGGGTCCGGGAGTTCGACCTCGGGTTCGTGGTGTGGGCGGAGGACCGGGAGAACGGTCCGGTGTCCGACGGCGGCGGCCAGCGGCTCGTCATCGCGCGGGACAGCGGCGAGGCCACGCTCTGGCCCTCGCTTCCCGTGGGCGAGGTGATTCGCCGGTACGAGGAGGAGTACGGACTGCCGGACGCGGCACCGCAGGACGCGGTGGTGCCGCCGCCGGAGCGGGTCGACCTGAATCAGACGTCGTTCCTGCTGACTCCGCCGGAGTGGTTGCAGGAGGCGGCGGACAAGATGGGGATTCCGGACCGGAGGGCGGGTTCTGGCAGGGACGCCGGGGCCGGAGACCCGGTTGCCGCCGGGGCGTCGCCCGACGAGGCGGCCGCTGCCGAGAGTTCCGCTCCCGCGGCTCCCGCGGCTGCCTCCGTGCCGGACAGTGGTACGCCGTGGCCCGCCGCGGCCGGGGCTCCGGGCGGGGACAGTACGCCCGCCCGTGACGACAGCCTGCCGGTGACGTCGCCGGGCGTGCCCGCGGGGGCGACTCCGTGGGCCGGTACGGACACCAACGCCGACGGGGGCGAGGACCTTTCGGTACCGGCGCCCGCGACGGTGTTCGCGCCGCCGCTGGCCGTCGTGGACGGCACCCAGCGGCCGGGTGTCGCACCGGAGGCCAAGACGGCCCTGATGCACGGCGGCAGCCACCTACCGGCGACGACCATCGCCCCGGCCCTGAACGACCCGCCCCAGGGCACACCACCCCACCCCACCGACCGGGCGACGCCACCACCGGGTGCACCGTTGCCGCCCGCGCCGGGGGCGGATGCGTCCGCGTACCCGCAGGGGCCCGGGGCCGCTGGGCTCAACACGCCGCAGCCGCCTGCTGGTTCGCCGGTTCCGCCTGGGCCGGGGGCGCCGTTGCCGGCTGCTGGTTCGTCGGTTCCGTCTGCGTCGGGGGCGGATGCTTCCGCGTATTCGCAGGGGTCTGGGAGCGCTGGGTCCAACGTGCCGCAGCCGCCTGCTGGTTCGCCGGTTCGGCCTGGGCCGGGGGCCGATGCGTCTGCGTACGGGTATCCGCAGGGGCCGGGGGCGCCGTTGCCGGCTGCTGGTTCGTCGGTTCCGTCTGCGCCGGGGGGTGATGCTTCCGCGTACGGGTATCCGCAGGGGCCGGGCGTTATGGGTGCCAACGCGCCGCAGGCGGACGCCGGGTCGCCGGTTCCGTCTCCGTCGGGGGGTGTCGCTGATGCCGCCAGCAGTAAGGCTCAGGGCGCGCCGCGGGGGAGTGTGCCGGCGCCGCCGTCTTCCGGGCCCGGTGCTCCCGGTACTCCTGCCGGTGGGTATGTTCCGACTCAGCTGGTCTCCTCGCTCGGGCCCGACGGGCCCCCGGCGGCGCCCGGTACGCCTCCCGGGGGCGTGCACCATGCCGCCACGATGTTCGCCGATCCGAGTCTTGGTGGGGCCGGTGGGATCAAGCCTCCGAGGGCTCCGGGTGCGCCGCAGCCGCCTGGGCCTCCCGGTGCGCCCGGTGCGCCGGGTACGCCTCCGGGGGGTGTGCATCACGCCGCCACGATGTTCGCCGATCCGAGTCTTGGTGGGGCCGGTGGGATCAAGCCTCCGGGGGCTCCGGGGGCTCCGGGTGCTCCGCAGCCGCCTGGGCCTCCCGGTGCGCCCGGTGCGCCAGGTACGCCTCCCGGGGCTGTGCACCATGCCGCCACGATGTTGGCAGGGCCCGCGGTCGGTGGGCCGCCTCCGCCCGCGCCGGTGCGGCCGGGGCCGCCCGGGCAGCCGTACGGCTATCCGCAGCCGCCCACCGGGCAGCCCACCGTGGGCCCCGGCTACCAGGCCGTGCTGCGCTACCGCGCGGCCGACGGTTCCGAGCAGCAGCTGATCCGCCGCTCGGCGCCCGGCACGCCGCACCCGGAGTGGCAGATCCTGCACGAGCTGCGCGGCATGAACGTGCCGCCGCAGCAGGTGCTCGAACTCCACACCGAGTTGGAGTCCTGCGAGCTGCCTGGCGCCTACTGCGCCCGCATGATCCGCGAGACCTGGCCGCAGGCGCGGATCACGTCCATCGCCCCGTACGGCAAGGACCACGCGTCCCGCCGGCAGGGCATGCAGCAACTCCTCGCCCATCAGGGAGAGCTGCACCAGGTCGCGGACGGGCCGGCCCGCCCCGCGCCCGTGCGCGCCCCGTTGCAGCAGATGCCGCCCGCCCCGGCGATTCCGCCGGAGGGCGTCGCGCAGGAGCTGGCCGCGGCCTTCGGCCCGGGCATCTTCCGCTTCGACCAGCGGGCGGTGTCCCGGCAGGGCGTGCCGGACATCGTGGCGCACACCCTCGTGGTGGCGGGTCTGCCCGTCGACTTCGGGCCGTTCTTCTGGGCGCAGGCCCAGCCGGGCCGTCCGGTGCCGACGCTGGCGGAGCTGGCGCAGGAGCGCGGCGTGCAGCCGGCGTCCGACGCGGGCTCGTACCTGGTGATGGGCAGCGACTTCGGGCGCGCGCTCTGCGTCCAGTACGGGACGGCGAACATCGTGGCCGTGCCGGTGGAGGCCGGGCCCGGCGGCGCCCCCGTACCGCCGCAGTTCGTGAACACGGGCCTGCCCGAGTTCGCGCGCTGCATGGCGCTGCTCGGCCGCATGTGGCGGCTGCGCTTCGGGCTCAACCAGGAGCAGGCGGGCCGCTGGACCGTCGACTTCCAGAACCAGCTGGCCGCCCTCGACCCGGCGGCGCTCGCGTCACCGGAGAGCTGGTGGTCGGTGCTGCTCGAACAGATGTGGGACGGGCTGTTGTAGCGGAGGCGACGGGACCGGGGACGCGACGACGTGACGACGCGATGACGTGACGACGTGACGACGTGACCCGGAGGTGTACGGAGAAGGCGCTCGACCTGCGTGAGAGGTCGGGCGCCTCCTTCGTTCGGGGGGCCGGGACGCGAGTACGGGGGCACGGGCCCAGGAGTGCTGGACCATATGGGCTTGGACGGGGAGGGGCTTTCGGCTTTCCGTGGCGATTGCCGCATCCTTGACCAGGTGGAGTGGGCGGAGTGTCGCGTTATGGGCGCTTCCGCTTGATCCATCAAGATGTGCGCCAATCGCGCTGTACGCGCGAGGTACGTCGGAGAGGGGTTCCAAGGATGAGCAGCAGCGATGCATCGTCGTCGCCGCACGGCTTCACCATCGTGCGCGGGCGCGGCGGCTACCGTCCCCAGCAGGTGGAGGCGTACACCGCCGGACTTTCCCAGGCGCGGGACGACGCGTGGGAGCGTGCCGCCCGGCTGACCGTCCTCGCCAAGAACATGGAGGCCCAGGCCGCGCAGCTGCGGGACACGGTGGCGCGGCTCGCCCCTCAGACGTACGAGGCGCTGGGCGAGCGGCCCCGGCAGATCCTCGCGCTCGCCGAGGCGGAGGCCGCCGCCGTGCGGGAGGCGGCGCGAGCCGACGCGCAGGCCGTGACCGAGGAGGCCGGTGCCGAGGCGCGTGCGCTGCGGGAGGCCGCTCGCGCGTACGCCGACGAACTGGGCGCGGACGCCGACGAATGGGTCAGGCGGCGGCTCGTGGAGGACCGGGCCACGGCCGACGAGGCCCGGGTCTCCGCCCGGCGGGACGTGAAGGAGTGGCGCGGCGAGGCGCTGGCCGCGCTGCGGGAGATGCGGCTGCGGTGCGAGGGGCTGCTCGCCGAGCGGGAGAAGGAGCAGGCCGAGCGGTGGGAGGCGGCCGAGCGGGAGATCTCCGAGCGGGAGGCGGCGTCGGACGCGCGGGACGCGGAGCGGATCGCGGCCGCTGAGGTGCGGCTCGCCGAGGCCGAGCGTGCGTACGCAGAGGTGGAGGAGGGGGCGCGGCACGGGCTGGAGGACGCGTCGGCGCGGGGCGCGGAGATCGTCGCGGAGGCGCGGTTGCGGGAGGAGCGGTGTGTCCGGGAGACGGAGCGGGTTCTTCGGGAGCATGGGGAGTCGTGGGACGAGGTGCGGGCGCATATGGACCATGTGCGGAGCAGCCTTGCCGCCCTTACGGGGCGGGCTCCCGCGGAGGAGACGCCGTAGCGTTGGCGGTGCTCAAGGCCGCCGCTTCGCGGCGGATGTCTCCCGCGGCCCGCGCCTACGCGTCGTCCGTCTTGAAGCGGCGTGGCGCCACGAAAAGTAGGGCCAGTAGGGCCAGCACCGCTGCGCAGGCCGCGCCCATGTAGACCGTGTCGACCGCCGCGTCCACCGCTCGGCGAAGCCGGTCCGGGTCGGCCACGGAATCGGGGTCGTCCAGGACGCGTGCGACCGAGTCGAGGGAGCCGGAGCCGCCGAGGCGTGCGCTCAGGACGCCGTTGGCGACCGCGCCGAAGAGCGCCGCGCCCAGGGTCTGGCCGATCTGGCGGCAGAAGAGGATGGACGCGGTGGCCGTGCCGCGTTCGGACCAGCCGACGGTGGACTGGACGCCGACGATCAGGGGGAGTTGGAAGAGGCCGAGGGCCGCGCCGAGGAGCAGCATGATCAGGGCCGGCTGCCAGGCGTCGCCGGGGTAGGGGAGCAGGGGGAAGGCCAGCAGGATCAGGGCGGCCGCCGAGACGCCGACGACCGCCGTGTCGCGGAAGCCGATCCTGCGGTACACGTGCTGGCTGAGCGCGGCGGAGACGGGCCAGCTCAGGGTCATCACGGAGAGCACGAACCCGGCGGCGACGGGGGCGAGTCCGAGCACGGACTGGGCGTACGTGGGCAGGAAGACCGTGGGGGCGACCATCAGGAGGCCGAGCGCGCCGAGCGCGAGGTTCACCGCGGCGATGGCGCGCCGCCGCCAGACCCAGCCGGGGATGATCGGCTCCGCGGCGCGCCGCTCGATGAGGACGACGGCGGCCAGCAGGGCGAGCCCGGCCGCGAACAGCGCGAGCGAGGGCGCGGAGAGCCAGGGCCAGGCGACGCCGCCCTGTACGAGCGCGGTCAGCAGGACGCCGCCGCAGGCGAAGACGGCGAGCGCGCCGGGCCAGTCGACGCGGCCGCGCGGCACCGTCTCCCGCTCCGGTTCATGGAGGTGGCGCGCGATCAGCCAGAGTGCGAGCGCGCCGATCGGCAGGTTGATGAGGAAGATCCAGCGCCAGTCGGCGTACGAGGCGATGAGGCCGCCGACGGCGGGGCCCGCGACGGCCGAGGTGGCCCACACCGTCGACAACCTCGCCTGGATCTTGGGGCGTTCCTTGAGCGGATAGAGGTCGGCGGCGAGCGTCTGCACCGTGCCCTGTATGGCGCCGCCGCCCAGGCCCTGGACGACGCGGAAGGCGATGAGCGACTCCATGTTCCAGGCGAGGGCGCAGAGCGCGGAGCCGAGCAGGAACAGCACGCTGCCCGCGATGAGTACGGGTTTGCGGCCGAAGGTGTCGGAGAGCTTGCCGTAGACGGGCAGGGTGACCGTGGCCGCGAGGAGGTAGCCGGAGAAGAGCCAGGAGAAGATCGGGAAGCCGCCGAGCGAGCCCACGATCTGCGGGACGGCGGTCGACACGATCGTGGAGTCGACGGCGGTCAGCGCCATGGCCAGCATCAGCGCGGCGACGACCGCGCCCCGGCCCCGTGTCGCGTCCCGGCTCCGTATCGCGTCCTGCGTGCCCACGAAGATTCCTTCCCCCGTTCCCCCTACACCCGTTGCTGCGGGCCACTTTCTCACCCGCCGGGGGTGGAGGGCAGGGTGTGGTCGACCCTGAGTCGATCTCCACCGGCAGGTGGAGATCCCCTAGGGGAACCTCCGTACTTCGGACCGGGGAGGGCTCGTACCGCCGGAGGATGAGCGGGCCCGGTCCGGTCTTTAGATTGGCTTTACGGCGGGCCACACCGCGGAGGGTGGGGTTTTCCCCCGGAAAAGACTGCGCTGAGCACCAGCGCGCCGGACCCCCGCCGACACCAGACTTGTTCGCACGGCGAACGCACGCGACTTACCGCGATTTACCGCTGTGTACCTGTACCCGACTTACCGCATGACCGATATAGGAGACTTACCGTGACAACGGCTGTGACCACACCCAGGCACGGGGGCACTGGAGGGCGTACGGCCGTGGCGGCGCGGGCGCGCCAGGTCGTGAAGGCGTACGGCTCCGGGGAGACCCGCGTCGTCGCACTCGACCGGATCGATGTGGACATCGCCCGCGGGCAGTTCACCGCGATCATGGGCCCCTCCGGCTCCGGCAAGTCCACCCTGATGCACTGCCTCGCCGGCCTCGACACCGTGACGTCCGGACAGATCTATCTGGACGAGAGCGAGATAACCGGCCTGAAGGACAAGAAGCTCACGCAGCTGCGCCGGGACCGGATCGGCTTCATCTTCCAGGCGTTCAACCTGCTGCCGACGCTCAACGCCCTGGAGAACATCACGCTCCCCATGGACATCGCGGGCCGCAAGCCGGACAAGCGGTGGCTGGACCAGGTCGTGGAGACCGTGGGCCTGGCCGGGCGCCTCAAGCACCGCCCCACCGAGCTCTCCGGAGGCCAGCAGCAGCGCGTCGCCGTGGCCCGCGCGCTCGCCTCGCAGCCTGAGATCATCTTCGGTGACGAGCCGACCGGAAATCTCGACTCCCGTGCCGGGGCGGAGGTGTTGGGCTTCCTGCGGCGCTCCGTGACCGACCTCGGCCAGACCATCGTGATGGTCACGCACGATCCGGTCGCCGCCTCGTACGCGGACCGGGTGCTGTACCTCGCCGACGGCCGGATCGTCGATGAGATGTACCACCCGACCGCCGACCAGGTCCTGGACAGGATGAAGTCGTTCGACGCGCGGGGTCGCACCTCATGACCGTCCTCAAGACCTCGATGCGCAACTTCTTCGCGCACAAGGGCCGCATGGCGCTCTCCGCGGTGGCTGTGGTCCTGTCGGTGGCGTTCGTGTGCGGCACGCTCGTCTTCTCCGACACCATGAGCACCACCTTCGACAAGCTCTTCGCGGCGACCTCCGCCGACGTCACGGTCACCCCCAAGACCGCCGAGAACGCGGGCGAGGCGCCGCGCAGCGGCAGGCCCGAGTCGATGCCCGCCTCCGTGGTCGGCGAGGCGAAGAAGGCCGAGGGCGTCAAGGCCGCCGAGGGCGCGGTCAGCAGCCAGAGCGTGACCGTCGTCGACGGGAAGAACAAGAACGTCGGGCCCACCAACGGCGGCCCGACCATCGCGGGCAACTGGACGCGCAACGACCTGCGTTCGATGGACATCACCTCCGGCCACTCCCCGCGCGGCCCCACCGAGATGATGGTCGACGCCGACACCGCCGACAAGCACGACCTGAAGATCGGTGACGAGCTGCGCACCATCGCCGCCACCGGCGACCACACCGCGAAGATCTCCGGCATCGCCACCTTCAAGGTGACCAACCCCGGCGCCGCGATCGTCTACTTCGACACCGCCACCGCCCAGCGTGAACTGCTCGGCGCCACCGGCCGGTTCACGCACGTCAACCTCACCGCCGGCGCGGGCGTCAGCGACACCCGGCTGAAGGCGAACGTCGCGACGGCCCTGGACAGGGCCTCGTACGAGATCAGGACGCAGAAGGAGACCGCGGACGACAACCGCGAGTCCGTCAGCGGCTTCCTGAACGTGATGAAGTACGCGATGCTCGGCTTCGCCGGGATCGCCTTCCTCGTCGGCATCTTCCTGATCATCAACACCTTCTCGATGCTGGTCGCCCAGCGCACCCGCGAGATCGGCCTGATGCGTGCCATCGGGTCCAGCCGCAAGCAGGTCAACCGCTCCGTGCTCGTCGAGGCGACACTGCTCGGCGTGTTCGGGTCCGTCCTCGGAGTCGGCGCGGGCATCGGCCTCGCCGTCGGTCTGATGAAGCTCATGTCCGGCATGGGCATGGAGCTGTCCACCGGCGACCTCACCGTCAGCTGGACGACGCCCGTGGTCGGCATGGTCCTCGGCATCGTCGTCACCGTCCTCGCCGCCTACCTCCCCGCACGGCGGGCCGGCAAGGTCTCCCCGATGGCCGCCCTGCGCGACGCGGGCACCCCGGCCGACGGCCGGGCGAGCGCGCTGCGCGCCGCCATCGGCCTGGTCCTCACCGGCGCCGGCGCCTTCGGCCTCTACGCCGCCTCGCAGGCCGACAAGGCCAAGGAGGGCTCGCTCTTCCTGGGCGGGGGCGTCGTCCTCAGCCTCATCGGCTTCGTCGTCATCGGGCCGGTGCTCGCCTCCGGTGTCGTACGCGTCATCAGCGCGGTGCTGCTCCGGGCGTTCGGGCCGATCGGGCGGATGGCCGAGCGCAACGCCCTGCGCAACCCGCGCCGCACCGGCGCCACCGGCGCGGCCCTGATGATCGGCCTCGCGCTGGTCGCCTGCCTCTCCGTGGTCGGCTCCTCCATGGTCGCCTCCGCCACGGACGAGCTGGACAAGTCGGTCGGCGCGGACTTCATCATCGAGCCCACCCAGCCCGGCATCTCCATCACGGAGAAGGCCGCCCAGGCCCTGGAGAAGGCCGACCACATCGGCCACATCACCCGCTACAAGCAGATCAACGCGGACATGACGACGCCCGACGGCAAGACCGTGGACGGCGTCGGCATGAGCGCCGCCGACCCGACGTACGCCAAGGACCTGCGCCGCGAGACGGTCGCCGGTGAACTGTCCGCCGCGTACGGGAAGAACGCCATGTCGGTCGGCGACGAGTTCGCCAAGAAGCACGGCCTGAAGGTCGGCGACGAGCTGAAGGTCGCCTTCGAGCACGGGAAGACGGCCGAGCTGAGGCTCGCGGCGATCACGTCGGACGACGGCACGGTCGACAAGGGCGCGATGTACACGAACATCACGACCCTGGAGAGCTACGTCCCGGCGGACCGGATGCCGCAGAACGACATCATGTTCGCCACGGCCGCCAAGGGCCAGGAGGACGCCGCCTACCAGTCCCTGAAGGACTCCCTGACGGCGTACCCGCAGTACAAGGTCATGGACCAGACCGACTTCAAGCAGACCCTGAAGGACCAGGTCGGCCAGATGCTGAACATGGTCTACGGCCTGCTCGGACTCGCGATCATCGTCGCGATCCTCGGTGTGGTGAACACCCTGGCCCTCTCGGTGGTCGAGCGCACCCGGGAGATCGGCCTGATGCGGGCGATCGGACTCTCGCGCCGCCAGCTGCGCCGCATGATCCGCATGGAGTCGGTGGTCATCGCCCTCTTCGGCGCGCTGCTCGGCCTCGGCCTGGGGATGGGCTGGGGGGCGACGGCACAGAAGCTCCTCGCCCTTGAGGGCCTGAAGGTCCTGGAGATCCCCTGGCCGACGATCATCGGGGTCTTCATCGGGTCGGCGTTCGTGGGCCTCTTCGCGGCGCTGGTCCCGGCCTTCCGGGCGGGCCGGATGAACGTCCTGAACGCCATCGCCACCGAATAGCCACCGCGACGGGGGAGCGGGGGAGCAGGCCCCCGGCGGACACTCGCCGAGCGTCCGCCGGGGGCCTGCCGTGCTGTCTAGGCCCGGCGCAGCAGGACGTATCCGTAGGCGGTGTCCTGATGGACGTAGCGCACACCCGGATGCAGCTTCTGGGCGTACGCGACCGGGTCCTTCGTCCAGCCGGACCGGACGTCGAGGGCGACGTACTGGGGGACGACCGGGCGGGCCGCGCCCACCCAGAAGACGCGGGTACGGGAGGTGAGCCTGCTGATGGGCCCGATGTTCGCCTCGACGGTGGCGCCGTCCGGCACCCGCTCCAGCATCCGTTCCACCGCGGCGACGCGCCCGCTCTTCTCGTACGTCCTCGCTTCGGCGAGGCCCGCCAGCGGCAGGGACGTCGTCAGGGCCAGCGCGGCGGCGGCGACGCAGGCCGGCAGCCGGTCGGCGTACTGGCGCAGCCACGGCCGCTCGCTGCGGCGGAAGATGTCGACGGCGTCGACGAGGGCGAGCAGGACCACCGGCATCAGGACGGCGCTGTAGTGCCAGTCGGTGCCCCAGTAGTGGTCGTCGGCGGAGAGGAACCGCCAGCCGAGCGTGGGCAGCGCGACCAGGAGCAGCGGTGAGCGCAGGGCGAGCAGTCCGGTGGTGGGGAGCAGCAGCCAGAGGAGCGTGCGCAGCTTCGTGTCGAGACCGCCGAGCGCCCCGGCGGCCGCGCCGCCCTCGCCGACCTTCTCCCAGTAGTCGTAGGCGCCCCCCGAGTTGAACGCCGGGATGATCAGGGTGAGGGTGACGAGCGTGGCGACGGCGCCGAAGGCGGCGACGGCGAGGGCGTGGGGCACGGCCTTGGAGTGGCCGCGCCGGTGGGCCCGGACCGCCACGACGAGCGCGATGGCGGCGAGCGTCGCCCCCAGGTCCTCCTTGACGAGGACCAGCGGCAGCGCCCACAGCAGCGCGGCCCGCCACCGCTGCCGCACCACCGCTTCGAGGGAGAACGCGATCAGCGGTACGGCGAAGCAGATCTCGTGGAAGTCGAAGTCGGCGGCGCGCTGGATGCCCCAGGACAGCCCGTACGCGACGCCCACGGCGAGCCCCGAGCCGCGCCCCAGCAGCCGCGTCGCGGCGCGTGTGACGGGGATCGCGGAGACGGCGAGGAGCAGCGCCTGCGCGACGAGCAGCGTGACGGGGGAGGGGAAGAGGCGGTAGGCGGGCGCGAGGAGCGCGGTGACGGGGCTGAAATGGTCGCCGAGGATGTTGGCGCCGGGCCCCTTGAGATCGGCGACCGGCACCTGGAGGTGCGCGTAGGCCCGCACGGCCTGCTCGAAGATCCCGAGATCCCAGGAGCGGCTCTCCATACGGCGGTAGCGCCCGATGGACACCGCGGCGTACGCGAGGAACAGCACGGCGGCGAGAAGATACGGCACGCGGTCCCGGGCGCCGCGGGGCCCTGGGCGGGGGCCGGGGCGGGCCTGGTCCCGCGACGGTATGAGCTCGTCGCCGCGCTCCTGCGCGGGGGCGTCGGACTGTGCTCCGGGCATGGGGTGCGCTTTCTGATCGGAGAGGGGGGAGCAGAATCAGCCCCTCCGGCGTTTGAGGAGCGGGTCCGGGGCGGAGCCCCGTGGCAGGACGGCCGTCCCGCCATCGGAACATTGTGCGTCAGGCGCGGCCCGACTCCGCCAGGCGCCCCCGCGCCAAGGGCCCGCACCGGCCGACCCGGAGTCGTACGCTGGAGGCCCCCCGGCCCGAGAGAAAGCCTTCCATGAGCCTGCACGGTCTGCTCGACGCTGTCGTCAAGGACTCCGCACTCGCCGAGGCGGTCAAGGCCGCCACCGACGGCCACCGTTCCCACGTCGACCTGGTCGGGCCGCCCGCGGCGCGCCCGTTCGTGGTGGCGGCGCTGGCCCGCGAGTCCGGCCGCCCCGTCCTCGCCGTGACGGCCACGGGCCGCGAGGCGGAGGATCTGGCCGCGGCGCTGCGCACCATCCTGCCGCCGGACGGCGTCGTGGACTACCCCTCCTGGGAGACGCTGCCGCACGAGCGGCTCTCGCCCCGCTCCGACACGGTCGGCCGCCGCCTCGCGGTCCTGCGCCGCCTCGCGCATCCCCGCCCGGACGACCCGGAGACCGGCCCGGTCTCCGTCGTCGTCGCACCGGTCCGCTCCGTCCTCCAGCCGCAGGTCAAGGGCCTGGGCGACCTGGAGCCCGTGGCCCTGCGCGCCGGTGAGACCACCGACCTCAACGCGGTCGTCGAGGCGCTCGCGGCGGCGGCGTACTCCCGGGTCGAGCTGGTCGAGAAGCGCGGCGAGTTCGCGGTGCGCGGCGGCATCCTCGATGTGTTCCCGCCGACCGAGGAGCACCCGCTGCGCGTCGAGTTCTGGGGCGACGACGTCGAGGAGATCCGCTACTTCAAGGTCGCCGACCAGCGCTCCCTGGAGGTCGCCGAGCACGGCCTGTGGGCGGCGCCCTGCCGCGAGCTGCTGCTCACCGACGACGTGCGCGAGCGGGCGGCGGCCCTCGCCGAACAGCACCCGGAGCTGGGCGAGCTGCTCGGGAAGATCGCCGAGGGCATCGCGGTCGAGGGCATGGAGTCGCTGGCCCCGGTCCTGGTGGACGACATGGAGCTGCTGCTCGACGTCATGCCGAAGAACAGCATGGCCGTGGTCTGCGACCCGGAGCGGGTGCGTACGCGCGCGGCCGACCTGGTGGCGACGTCGCAGGAGTTCCTCCAGGCCAGCTGGGCGGCGACGGCCGGTGGCGGCGACGCCCCGATCGACGTGGACGCGGCCTCCCTGTGGGGCATCGCGGACGTCCGGGACCACGCGCGCGACCTCGGCATGATGTGGTGGTCGGTGAGCCCCTTCGCCGCCGACGAGGAGCTGGATGACGACACCCTCAAGCTCGGCATGCACGCCCCGGAGACGTACCGCGGCGACACCGCGAAGGCCCTCGCCGACACCAAGGGCTGGCTCGCCGACGGCTGGCGCACCGTCTACGTCACCGAGGCCCACGGCCCCGCCGCCCGCACCGTGGAGGTCCTCGGCGGCGAGGGCATCGCGGCCCGCCTGGACGGGGACCTCACCGAGCTGACGCCGTCGGTGGTGCACGTCTCCTGCGGCTCGATCGACTACGGCTTCATCGACCCCGCGCTGAAGCTCGCCGTGCTCACCGAGACCGACCTCTCCGGGCAGAAGGCGGCAGGCAAGGACGGCCAGCGCATGCCCGCGCGCCGCCGCAAGACGATCGACCCGCTGACCCTGGAGGCCGGCGACTACATCGTCCACGAGCAGCACGGCGTCGGCCGCTACATCGAGATGGTGCAGCGCACCGTCCAGGGCGCGACCCGCGAGTACCTGGTCGTGGAGTACGCCCCCGCCAAGCGCGGCCAGCCCGGCGACCGCCTTTACATCCCCACCGACCAGCTGGAGCAGATCACCAAGTACGTGGGCGGCGAGGCCCCCACCCTGCACCGCCTGGGCGGCGCCGACTGGACGAAGACGAAGGCGCGCGCGAAGAAGGCGGTCAAGGAGATCGCCGCCGACCTCATCAAGCTGTACTCCGCCCGCATGGCCGCGCCCGGCCACGCCTTCGCGCCCGACACGCCCTGGCAGCGGGAGCTGGAGGACGCCTTCCCGTACGTGGAGACGCCCGACCAGCTCACCACGATCGCCGAGGTCAAGGACGACATGGAGAAGACGGTCCCGATGGACCGCCTGATCTGCGGCGACGTCGGCTACGGCAAGACGGAGATCGCGGTCCGCGCGGCCTTCAAGGCGGTGCAGGACGGCAAGCAGGTCGCGGTCCTCGTCCCGACGACGCTCCTGGTGCAGCAGCATTTCGGCACGTTCTCCGAGCGGTACTCGCAGTTCCCGGTCAACGTACGGGCGCTGAGCCGCTTCCAGACGGAGACCGAGTCCAAGGCGACCCTGGAGGGCCTGCGCGACGGCTCGGTGGACATCGTCATCGGCACGCACCGCCTCTTCTCCTCCGAGACCAAGTTCAAGGACCTGGGCCTGGTAGTCGTCGACGAGGAGCAGCGCTTCGGCGTCGAGCACAAGGAGCAGCTGAAGAAGCTCCGCGCCAACGTGGACGTGCTGACCATGTCGGCCACCCCCATCCCTCGTACGCTCGAAATGGCGGTCACCGGCATCCGCGAGATGTCCACGATCACCACCCCGCCCGAGGAGCGCCACCCGGTCCTGACCTTCGTAGGACCGTACGAGGAGAAGCAGATCGGCGCCGCCGTCCGCCGCGAACTGCTGCGGGAGGGCCAGGTCTTCTACATCCACAACCGCGTCGAGTCCATCGACCGCGCGGCGGCCCGGCTCCGGGACATCGTCCCCGAGGCGCGCATCGCCACAGCGCACGGCCAGATGTCCGAACAGGCACTGGAACAGGTCGTCGTCGACTTCTGGGAGAAGAAGTTCGACGTGCTCGTCTCGACGACGATCGTCGAGTCCGGCATCGACATCTCCAACGCCAACACGCTGATCGTGGAGCGCGGCGACAACTTCGGCCTCTCCCAGCTCCACCAGCTGCGCGGCCGCGTGGGGCGTGGCCGCGAGCGCGGCTACGCCTACTTCCTCTACCCGCCGGAGAAGCCGCTGACGGAGACCGCCCACGAGCGTCTCGCCACCATCGCCCAGCACACGGAGATGGGCGCGGGCATGTACGTGGCGATGAAGGACCTGGAGATCCGCGGCGCCGGAAACCTGCTGGGCGGCGAGCAGTCCGGGCACATCGCGGGCGTCGGCTTCGACCTGTACGTACGGATGGTCGGCGAGGCGGTGGCCGACTACCGCGCGTCCCTGGACGGCGGTGTGGAGGAGGAGCCGCCCCTAGAGGTCAAGATCGAACTCCCGGTGGACGCGCACGTCCCGCACGACTACGCGCCCGGCGAGCGGCTGCGCCTCCAGGCCTACCGCGCCATCGCCTCCGCCAACACGGAGGAGGACGTCAAGTCCGTACGCGAGGAACTCACCGACCGCTACGGCAAGTTGCCGGAGCCCGTGGAGAACCTCCTCCTGGTGGCGGGTCTGCGGATGCTCGCCCGCGCCTGCGGGGTGGGCGACATCGTCCTGCAGGGCAACAACATCCGCTTCGCGCCGGTGGAGCTGCGGGAGTCCCAGGAGCTGCGCCTCAAGCGGCTCTACCCCGGGACGGTCATCAAGGTGAACGCCCACCAGATCCTGGTGCCGCGCCCCAAGACCGCGAAGGTCGGCGGCAAGCCGCTGGTCGGCCGCGAACTGCTCGGCTGGGTCGGTGAGTTCCTGACGTCGATCCTGGGGTCGTAGCCGGCGGCGGGGCTCACGTGGCGCACGCCTCGGCTATCGACAGGCTGTTCTCGTAGAGGTGGTGGCGGGTGATCCGGCCGTCCTCGACGGTGAGGCGCAGCGCGAAGGGGCCCTCGAAGGACTTGCCGGTGGCCCGCACGGTGCCCGAGACATGGCCCATCAGGACGGCGTCGGCGCCGTCGACGAGGAAGGTGTCGACGGAGGCGCGGGCGTCCTCGGGCACGGTGTGCTCCATCAGCTCCGTGAACTGGGCGGCGCACTCCGCGGCCGTGGACCGCGGCCTGATCCACGGGACGACGGGGTTCTCGGCGAGCAGCCAGTCGACCTCGTCGGCGAAGAGGGCCGTCAGGCGCGCCGTGTCCCCGGCGACGCGGGCGGCGAGGAACTCCTGGACGGCGGCGCGGGTGGCCTCCGCCCGGTCGGCTGCGTTCGCGGGGGCGGCGGTGGGCGTGGCGGACATGGGGCTCTCCTCGGGTGTGCGGTCTCTGCGACATGACTGATGCTGCCGGGGCGCGGGGGCACGGTCGATTACCCGCCGGGTAATGCCGGGTGATGAGGAGAAGGAGACACGCGTCGACCGACGAGCCGTACGTACGGATGTACGTATGCACGGGCTACGGTGGGGCCGGGAGAATTCACTCAGGGGAGGAGAGCGCCGTGCCGCTCACGGTCGTCGGTCTGGCCTGTCATCCGGTGAAGTCGATGCTCGGGGAGGAGCGCGAGCGGCTCGACTTCGACGCGCGCGGTGTCGTCGGCGACCGGCTGTGGGCCCTGCGGTACGCGGACGGCAAGCTCGGCAGCGGCAAGAACAGCAGGCGCTTCCGCCGCACCCCGCGCCTCCTTGAGCACCGCGCGGCATACGACGTGGACGGCACCCCCGTCGTCACCACGCCGGACGGCACGGCACTGCGCCCGGGCGACCCCCGTATCCCCCGACTCTTCGGCGACGGCGCCGAACTGGCCCGCGAAGGCGAGGTCAGCCACCAGGACGCCGCCGGTGTCTCCCTCGTGGGCACGGCCTCGCTGCGCGCCCTCGGGGAACTGCTCGGCGACGCCGACCCCGTCGACGTACGGCGGCTGCGCAAGAACATCGTCGTCGAGACCGCCGAACCGTGGATTGAGGAGAGCTGGGTCGGCCGCGAGATCACCCTCGGCGGCGACGCGGGGGAGCGGGAGCCGCTGCGGCTGCGCGTCGTCGAGCGGATCGAGCGCTGCGTGATGACCACACAGGCGCAGCCCGGACTGCCCGCGGACGCCCGCATCCTGAAGACCCTCACCGCCGCCCGCGACATGCGCATCGGCGTCTACGCGGAGGTCGTCACGCCCGCCCCGCTCGCCCTCGGCGCCACGGTGACCGCGCGGTGAACCGTCGTACCACCACCGCCGCGCTGCTCGCGCTGATCGCCGTCCCCGCGCTGCTCACCGGCTGCGAGTTCGAGAGCAAGGGCGAGGGCGGAGGCGGCGCCGCCGGGCCCGACGCGAAGGCGGGGTCCGCGCTGGCGGCCGTCGACACGCTCACCGTCAAGGGCCGCGCGCCGAAGACGGGTTACGACCGGGACCGGTTCGGCAGCGCCTGGGCCGACACGGACTCCAACGGCTGTCCCACCCGGGACGACATACTCAAGCGGGACCTGAAGGACGTCACGTATCAGGACTCGTACCGGCGCGAGGACTGTCAGGTCACCACCGGCACGCTCGCGCCCGACCCCTACACCGGCAAGGACGTGACGTTCCGGCGCGGCCGCAGCCAGGTCGACATCGACCACCTCGTCGCCCTCTCGGACGCCTGGCAGAAGGGCGCGGCGCGCTGGGAGCCGAGCAAGCGCATCGCCTTCGCCAATGACCCGCTGAACCTCGTCGCCGTCGACGCGGGCCCCAACCGCAGCAAGGGCGACGGCGACACGGCGACCTGGCTGCCGCCGAACAAGAGCTACCGCTGTACGTATGTGGCCGGTCAGGTCGGGGTGAAGAAGAAGTACGGGGTGTGGGTGACCGGCGCCGAGCGGGACGCCATGAAGAAGGTGCTCTCCACCTGCCCGGACAAGAGACTCCCGACCGGAACGGCCCCGACCACCGCACCGAACCGCTTCAAAGCCCGCTGACTCCGACCCCGGAAGAGGTCCCGAAGAGGCCCTGAAGGGGCGCGGGGAACTGCGCGACCAGCCACGACGAACCCGCAGGGAACGCCACCGGATATCGGATACCGCCCACCCCGCGGGGCGCGTACCGTGCGCCGCATGGACCTGAAGATCACCACCTTGGCCGAGCGGCCGGACCTCGCGGACCCGCTCTGGCGCATGGCAGGGGACTGGCCCGAGTTCATCCTCCACGACCCGGTCGGCTGGTCACTGATCGGCCGCATCGTGACGGAGTTCCCGGAGTACGTCCTGGTGGCCACGGACGGGGACGTGGCGGACGGGGCCGGCGTGGACGGCGCCGGGAACGGCAAGGTCGTGGCCCGAGCGTTCAGCGTGCCGCTCGCCCTACGCACCCGCGGGGACGGCGAACTGCCCGACGGCGGCTGGGACCAGGTCCTGCTGTGGGCCTTCTCCGACCTGCGGCACGGCAAGGAGCCCGACACGGTGAGCGCCATCGAGATCACCGTCGACCCCGCCGCGCAGGGCAGGGGCATATCGGGGCGGATGCTCGCGGCGATGCGGGAGAACGCCCGTGCCCGCGGCTTCTCCGAGGTCGTCGCGCCCGTGCGCCCCAACGCCAAGCACCTCGAACCGGCGTCACTGATCGACGAGTACGCCCACCGCACGCGCGAGGACGGGCTGCCGTACGACCCGTGGCTGCGGGTGCACGTCCGCGCGGGCGGCACCGTCGAGAAGATCGCGCCCGCCTCCATGACGGTGTCCGGGTCGACCGCGCAGTGGCGCGAGTGGACGGGGCTGCCCTTCGACCGGGCGGGCCCCGTCGAGGTGCCGGGCGCGCTGGTGCCGGTGCACTGCGAACCGGAGCGCGGCTACGGCGTGTACGTCGAGCCGAACGTGTGGGTGCGGCACGTGCTGTGAGCGTGCAGCACCCACACGTACGGGGTGTACGGGGTGTGCGGAGTGCGCGGGGGGTCAGCTGCTGCCCAGCTTGTCCAGGTCGAGGACGTCGCCGGTCGGCGGCGTCGCCTTCACCGGCTTGTCGTAGTCGCCGAACGTCAGGGACTCCGGCTTCCCGTCGGTCTTCGTGTCGACCCTGAGCAGGTACGGCTTGCCCTCCGTGGCGACGTAAATCGTGGCCTTGTCCTTGCCGTTGCTCTCGGTGAGCTTGATCGCGGGGGTGCCGTCGACCGTGGTCGTCCCGCCCCTGCGCGCCGCCGAGTTGACGCCCTTGAAGTCGGCGAGCAGGGCGTCGAGGTCGCAGAACCCGGCGATCTCCTTGGCGTCGGCGCTCGTCGCCTTCGTCTTCGCCCAGCGGTTCGCGAGCATGTCCACGGCGGCCTGTACGTCGGCCGCGGGCTCGCCCTTGCTCTGGGCGCGCAGGAACTTCTCGTCGTACTTCATGTAGACGACCTTGCCGGGGATGACCAGGTCGATCGAGCCCTCGTTGTCCACGCCCATGGTGCCCACGCACTTGCCCTTGGTGTCCAGGGCCATGTCCATCGACAGCAGACCGGCTTCCCCGTCCGGAATCACACCCTTGATGCTCAGGGACTTGGCGCCCGAGGTCGCCTCGACGGCCTTGTCGGCGATCTCGCCGCCGGACATGCCGGCGAAGGGGCCCTTCGGCTTGGCGGCCTTGTCACCGCTCTCGCCGCCGCAGGCCGTGAGGCCCGCCGTGGCGGCGGTGGCGAGGCAGACGGCGGCGATCGCGGTACGGCGAAGACGCAGGTGGTGACGCAGGTGGTGACGCAAGGGAATCCCGGGCACCGGCGCCCTTCTGCGCGCGGTCCCGCCGCGCCCCGAGCAGTACCTGTACGGCCAGGACAGCGCCCCTGAACTGGCCGCCCTCACCGCGCTGCGCCTCGCCCTGCACTCCGACGCCACCGTGCGCACCATGGCCGCCGACACGCTGCGCGCCGACGCCTACGACGGCCGCAGAGCCGACGCCGTCCTCTGCCACCCTCCGTTCAACGAACGCAACTGGGGCCACGACGAACTGGCCTACGACGCCCGCTGGGAGTACGGCTTCCCGGCCCGCGCCGAGTCCGAACTCGCCTGGGTCCAGCACGCGTTGGCCCGCCTCCTCGACGGCGGCACCGCCGTCCTGCTGATGCCGCCCGCCGCCGCGTCCCGCCGCTCGGGCCGCCGCATCCGCGCCGACCTGCTGCGCCGGGGCGCCCTCCGCGCGGTCATCGCCCTGCCCGCCGGCGCCGCGCCGCCGTACAACCTGCCGCTGCACGTATGGGTGTTGCGCAGGCCGGGCCCGGCCGCGCCGTCCGCGCCCGAGCTGCTCCTCGTGGAGGCGGCGGAGGCGGCCGGGGCACTCCCCGCCGATGGCCGCGACCGACAGCTCTGGCCCGCCGTGCAGGACGCCGTGCTCGGCGTCTGGCGCCACTTCGACCGGCACGGCACGGCCGAGGAGCGGCCCGGCCTCGCCCGCTCGGTGCCGGTGCTGGAACTTCTCGACGACGAGGTCGACCTGGCCCCCGCCCGCCGGCTGCCGCCCCCGGCCACGGGCGGCGGCACCATGGAGCTGGCGACCGTACGGGAGAGCCTCGGCGAGGCGCTGCGCAGGGCCGCCGACCTGACACCGTCGCTCGCGGGCTCCGCAGCTGCGGGCTCCACGGACGCGGGCCGCGCGGGCGCGGGCTCCACAGACGCGGGCTCCACAGACGTGGGCCGCGCTGACGTGGGCCGCGCTGACGTGGGCTCCGCAGATGCGGGCTCCACGGACGCGGGCCGCGCGGGCGCGGGCTCCACGGACGCGGGCTCCACAGACGTGGGCCGCGCTGACGTGGGCCGCGCTGACGTGGGCCGCGCTGACGTGGGCTCCGCAGATGCGGGCTCCACGGACGCGGGCCGCGCGGGCGCGGGGTCCACGGAGCCGGGGCCCGCCGACGCGCCGCACCCGCCCTCGACCACCGTCGGTGAGCTGGCCCGGGCGGGCGCCCTGACCCTGCACACCGGCACCGGCGCCGCGAGCGGCGGCATGCCCGTCCTCACCGACCACGACGTCCTGACCGGCGGCGCGCCCTCCGGAACGGCCCCGGCCCTCTCCGGAACTGCCCTCTCCGGAACCGTCCCCTCCGGATCCGCCCGCGAAGGCACGCCGGACGAGGCGGTCGTGCGTACCGAGCCCGGCGACGTCGTCGTCCCCGTCTTCGGCGGCGGCGCCGCGGCCCGCGTCGTCGACGAGGCCACCGCGGGCGCCGCCCTCGGCCGCGGCCTCACCCTGCTGCGCCCCGACCCGGCCGCGCTCGACCCGTGGTTCCTCGCGGGGTTCCTGCGCGGCACCGCGGGCCACCGCCGCGCCAGCAGCTACGCCTCCACCTCCGCCCGGCTCGACGTCCGCCGTCTGCGGCTGCCCCGGCTGCCGCTCGCCGGGCAGCGCGGCTACAGCGAGCGGTTCCGTGAGCTGGCCGCCTTCGAGGACGCGCTGCGCCTCGCGGGCAGACTCGGCGAGCGGCTCGTGCGCGGCATGCACGACGGACTGACGGAGGGAACGCTTCCGCCGGAGTGACGCGGGCGTGCTCGGGCGCGGCGGCGTGACCGGTGCGACAACGGCCGTGACCAGTACGACAACGGTTCGGTACAACCCGGGACCGCTTCCCGTTGTCGGCCTATACGCTCGATCCCGCATTCGTTCGTCCTTCAGGTACCCAGGAGCAGCCATGCACGGCCACGGCCACGCGCCGCAGCAACCGCCGCCCCCTTCCGGCGGCACGCATGTGACGCTGCGCGTGCTCTTCGTGGTCCTCGCGGTGGTGACGTGCGGTCTGCTCGCGTGGACCACGCTGCTGCGGCTCGCGATCGTGACCCGCAAGGCGTACGACTGGGCCCTCTTCGGCGTCGCGACGGCGCTGGACGTCACCGCCCTGGTACTGATCGGGATGGACCCGGGCGAGGACGAGTTCCAGGGCCCGGGCAACGCGGGCATGATCATCCTGCTCTGCACGCTGATGGCGGCCGTCGCCTACTACCTGTTCGCGGAGATACGCCACTTCAGCCGCTACCGGCCGGCGGCGCCGGGCTTCCACGGCCACGGCCACGGCTACGCACCGCAGCAGGCGCAGCCCGTGTACGGCTACCCGCACCAGCAGCCCCCGGCCCCGGCCCCGCAGCAGCCCGCGCCCCCGCAGCCGACCGCCCCGGCCGCCCCCCAGCCCACCGCGCCCGCCCGCATCCACCAGGTCCGCGCCGAGCTCGACGAGCTCAGCGACTACCTGCGCAAGCAGCAAGGCGGCAGCTGACCGTGGTGGCGGGGACCGGGATCGGGGCCGGGGTCGGGGCCGGGATCGGAGCCGGCGGACGCGTCGTCGCCGGACGCTATGAACTCTCCACACTCATCGGCCAGGGCGGCATGGGCCAGGTCTGGACGGCGTACGACCAGCGCCTGGACCGCCGCGTCGCCGTGAAGCTGCTGCGCCCCGACCGCGTCGCGGGCGCCGAGGCCGAGGAGCTGCGCCGCCGCTTCGTGCGCGAGTGCCGCGTGACCGCGCAGGTCGACCACCCGGGCCTGGTCACCGTGCACGACGCGGGCAGCGAGGCCGAGGACCTGTACCTCGTCATGCAGTACGTCGACGGTGCCGACCTCGGCGACCACCTCGCCGAGCACGACCCCTACCCCTGGCAGTGGTCCGTCGCCATCGCCGCGCAGCTGTGCGCCGTGCTCTCCGCGGTGCACGCCGTACCGATCGTCCACCGCGACCTCAAGCCGCGGAACGTGATGGTCAAGCAGGACGGCACCATCTCCATCCTCGACCTCGGCATCGCCTCGGTGATGGACACCGACACCACCCGCCTCACCCACACCGGCTCTCCGATCGGCAGCCCCGCGTACATGGCGCCCGAGCAGGCGATGGGCGGCGCCGTCGGCCCGTACACCGATCTCTACGCGCTCGGCGTGCTGATGCACGAACTACTCAGCGGCGACGTGCCGTTCTCCGGTTCCACCGCGCTCGGCGTCCTCCACCGCCACCTCTACGAGCCGCCGCTCCCGGTCCGCCGGCTGCGCCCCGAGGTGCCGGAGGCCCTGGAGTCCCTCGTCCTGCGGCTGCTCGCCAAGGACCCCCAGCACCGCCCCGCCGGCGCCCAGCAGGTCTACGAGGAGCTGGCACCGCTGCTGCCCGCCCGCGGCATCCCCTCCGGCCGCCCGCTCGACCCCACGCGGCCCTTCCTGCGCCCGCACGCGCCCTGGCCGGACCGCGCCACGACGCCCGCGCCCGTCCCCGACATGCCGGCTCAGCCGCCCAGTTCGCCGCCGCGCCAGGACGTCGCACGGGCCGTCGAGGACGTCAAGCGGCTCCTCGGCGAGGGCCGCATCACCCAGGCCGTGGACATCCTCGGCTCGATCCTTCCGGCCGCCGCCGCCGAGCACGGTGAGCACTCACCCGTCGTACGCACGCTCCGCAAGCAGTACGCCGCCACGCTCATGGACGACGGCCAGTACCGCCGCGCCCTGCCCGAGCTGCGGCGCCTCGCCGACGAGCGGGCCGCCGAGTCCGGCCACGCCGACCCGCACTCGCTCCAGTTCCGCTACGAGGCCGCGCAGTGCCTTGAGCAGCTCGGCGAACCGGCCGCCGCGCTCGCCGAGTACCGCGCGCTGCTCCCCTACTACGAGAACCAGTACGCGACGGACGACCGCCGCCAGTCCCTGGAGATCCGCCGCCGCATGGGCCAGCTGCTGCTCGCCCTCGGCGACCGGGCCGCCGCCCACGACACGCTGGCGCGGCTGCTGCACGACGCGGAGCTGCTGCACGGACCCGGCCACCCGTTCCCCGCGGAGATCCGGCGGACGCTCCAGTGGCTGGGACAGGTGCGCGGCTAGCCACGGGCAGCCCCGGGTGACCCCGGGTGGTCCTGGGTGCCTCAACTCCCGCCGAATCGTTGGTCGAATAGCTGGCCGAGAAGACGGCCACTGCCTACCATCGATCACTGCCGGACGTTTGTGCACCGACGCACAAACTCGTAGCAGGGAGGCCCACCTTGCACCGCCGCACCAGCCGCCGCACCAGCCGCCGCACCAGCCGTCGCACCGCGCTCGTCCTCTCCACCGCCGCGCTCGCCGCGGCCCCCCTCCTCACCGCCTGCGGCAGCGAGGCGCATCCAGGCGCCGCGGCCGTCGTCGGCCATGACCGCATCACGGTCGCGCAGTTGGAGAACCGGGTGAACGAGGTGCGCGACGCGCAGCGGGCCGCCATCCCCGACGACGCGCAGTACGCGCAGGCCATCGGCAAGACCGGCCGCCTCGCCCGCACCACGCTGCACACGATGGTCCTCGACAAGGTCCTGCACCGCGCGGCCACCGACGCCGGGGTGAGCGTCACGCGCCGCGACATCCAGACCATGCGGGCGGGCATGGAGCAGCAGGCGGGCGGCAGGAAGGCTCTGGAGGGGGAGTGGCTGCAGCAGTACGGCGTCGCACCGGCCCGTCTCGACGAGACGCTGCGCACGGAGATCGAGGCGCAGAAGCTCGCGAAGAAGCTGGGCGTGGACATGAACTCGCCGCAGGGCCAGGAGCTGTTCTGGAAGTCCCTCACCGCCGCCTCCAAGAAGCTCGACATCGACCTGAACCCGCGGTACGGCACCTGGGACGTCGACAAGAACAAGCTCGCGGACGCCAAGACGCCGTGGGTGCGCGAGCTGCCCGGCTCCTCCGGGGCGGCCGCCGGGGACCGGGAGGCGTAGCGGACAGCGGGCCCGCGGCGGCCTGGGTTACGTTCGTCGGGTGAACGACACCACCGCCGCGGCCGTCGGCCGAGTCATCCTGCTGACCACCAGCCACCGCGTCGCGCCCGGCCTCCTGTCCTGGCCCGCCTGGCAGGCGCTGCACGGCGCCGACGAGGTGCTGTGCGCCGACGCCGACCACCCCCAGCTGCCGTATCTGCGCGAGGCGGGCGTGACCGTGACACACGCGTCGCCCACCGCCGAGCAACTGGTGGACGCCTGCGCGGGCGGCCGCACCGTCCTGATCGTCGCCACCGCCGAGGGCGACCGCTCCCTCACCGACGGCCTGGCCCGCCTCGCGGGCTCGGGCCGCGTCGCGATGCCGGACCTGGAACTGCTCCCCGCCTCGTACGACCTGCCGGGCGCGCGCCTGCTCGACCTGGTCCAGGTCATGGACCAGATCCGCGACGAGTGCCCCTGGTCCTCCCAGCAGACGCACAAGGGCCTGGCGAAGTACGCGATCGAGGAGGCGTACGAACTGGTCGACGCGATCGAGGAGGGCGACCGGGAGGAACTGCGCGAGGAACTCGGCGACGTACTGCTCCAGGTGTTCTTCCACGCCCGCATCGCCGAGGAGGACACCGAGACCCCGTTCTCCGTCGACGACGTAGCGGCCGGCATCGTCGACAAACTCATCCACCGCCACCCGCACGTCTTCGGCGACGACTCGGCGGACACCCCCGAGGACGTCAAGGCGCACTGGCTCCGAACCAAGGCACAGGAAAAGCGGCGCACCTCGGTCACAGAGGGCATCCCCCTGGGCCAGCCGGCCCTGGCCCTGACCGCGAAGCTGGCCTCACGGGTAAGGACGGCGGACCTGGACGTCCACATGCCCGAGGGCCGGGGCATGGGCCACGAACTCCTCGCACTGGCCCTACGCGCGGAGGCGCAGGGCATCGACCCGGAGGCAGCACTGCGAGCGGCGGCACGCGCGTACCGCGACGCGGTACGGGCGGCGGAGGCCGCGGAAGCGTAGCGGCAGACCTGGGGCGGGCGAAGCCGCCCAGGGGCGCGAGCAACCGCGATGTGCCCGCGCTTGTGGGGGAGGTGGCCCGCCGCAGGCGAGTGGTGGGCGGGCGAAGCCGCCTAGGGGCGCGGGGAACGGCGCGAGCAACCACGACGTGCCCGCGCCTGCGGGGGAGGTGGCCCGCCGCAGGCGAGTGGTGGGCGGGCGAAGCCGCCTAGGGGCGCG
>NZ_JBSFRK010000005.1:150320-268300 GCF_053589195.1 Streptomyces sp. NPDC003379
GCGGGGAACGGCGCGAGCAACCACGACGTGCCCGCGCCTGCGGGGGAGGTGGCCCGCCGCAGGCGAGTGGTGGGCGGGCGAAGCCGCCTAGGGGCGCGGGGAACGGCGCGAGCAACCGCGACGTGCCCGCGCTTGTGGGGGAGGTGGCCCGCCGCAGGCGAGTGGTGGGCGGGCGAAGCCGCCTAGGGGCGCGAGGAACGGCGCGAGCAACCCCGACGTACCCGCATCTACGGGGCGAGAAGGCCCGCCGCAGGCGAGGGAAGGGCGGGAGAAGCCCCCGCCGGGGAAGGCCGCCCCTCCACCCGGCCGGATACGGTCATGGCATGCACGACCAGCCCCCCGCACCGCCCCCCGCCGGATGCCCCTCACAGACGCCGCCCGAGGCCCAGGGGCCCGAACTCTTCACCTGGGAGTTCGCCACCGACCCCTACCCCGCCTACGCCTGGCTGCGCGAGAACTCCCCGGTGCACAGGACCACGCTGCCCAGCGGCGTCGAGGCGTGGCTCGTGACGCGGTACGCGGACGCGCGGCAGGCCCTCGCCGACCAGCGGCTCAGCAAGAATCCGGCCCATCACGACGAGCCCGCGCACGCCAAGGGCAAGACCGGCATCCCCGGCGAGCGCAAGGCCGAGCTGATGACGCATCTGCTCAACATCGACCCACCGGACCACACCCGCCTGCGGCGGCTCGTCTCGAAGGCGTTCACACCGCGCCGCGTCGCCGAGTTCGCGCCCCGCGTGCAGGAGCTGACGGACGCCCTGATCGACACGCTCGTCGACAAGCACGGCGCGGCCGAGGGCGAGGGCGAGGGCGAGGGCGAGGGCGAGGGCGAGGGCGAGGCCGACCTCATCCACGAGTTCGCCTTCCCGCTCCCCATCTACGCCATCTGCGACCTCCTCGGCGTCCCCCGCGAGGACCAGGACGACTTCCGCGACTGGGCGGGCATGATGATCCGCCACGGGGGAGGGCCGAGGGGCGGCGTGGCCCGCTCCGTGAAGAAGATGCGCGGCTACCTGGCCGAGCTGATCCACCGCAAGCGCCTCGACCCCGGCGACGACCTCATCTCCGGCCTCATCCGCGCCTCCGACCACGGCGAGCACCTCACGGAGAACGAGGCCGCCGCCATGGCCTTCATCCTGCTCTTCGCCGGTTTCGAGACCACCGTCAACCTCATCGGCAACGGCATGTACGCCCTTCTCACCCACCCCGAGCAGCGCGCCCGTCTACAGAAGGCGCTGGCGGAGGGCGACACGGGCCTCCTGGAGACCGGCGTCGAGGAACTGCTCCGCTTCGACGGGCCCGTGGAACTCGCCACGTGGCGGTTCGCCACCGAGGCGCTGACCGTCGGCGGGCAGCGCGTCGCCGCCGGCGACCCCGTTCTCGTCGTGCTCGCCGCCGCCGACCGCGACCCCGAACGCTTCGAGCGGCCCGACACCCTTGACCTCTCCCGAAGTGACAACCAGCACCTCGGATACGGGCACGGCATCCACTACTGCCTCGGCGCCCCACTCGCCCGCCTGGAGGGCCAGACCGCCCTCGCGACGCTGCTGCGGCGCCTTCCCGATCTGCAACTAGCGGCCGACCCCGAGGATTTGCGGTGGCGTGGCGGGCTGATCATGCGGGGACTGCGCACCCTGCCGGTGAAGTTCACAACCGCACAGAAAACGGCCGCCGCACGGGACTGAACTGACGGAGCGTCACGACTGTGATGTTCGCGTGATCTCCCCTGCATCGACTTGTGACAAGCGTTCGACTGCGGCTACGTTCACGTCGACTCGGGCACCCCGGTGCCCCTGTCGCCGCAATAGTCTCGTGAAAGGCAACCGCATGCTCTCCGGCAATGGTCGTCACCGACGCCCCCGCCAGGCCCCGGCCCTCATCGTCGCGGCAGGAGTCACCGGATCCGCCATCGCCATCCCGCTCCTCGGAGCCACCAGCGCGAGCGCCGCCGAGACGGCGACCTGGGACAAGCTCGCCGAGTGCGAGAGTGGCGGCGCGTGGAGCGCCAACCCCGGCAATGGTTACTACGGAGGGCTCCAGCTCTCCCAGGAGACCTGGGAGCGGCACGGCGGCCTCGACTACGCGCCGAGCGCGGACCAGGCCTCCAAGTCCCAGCAGATCGCCGTCGCCGAGAAGATCCTCGACGGCCAGGGCCCCGCCGCCTGGCCGAGCTGCGCCCCGATCGCCGGACTCACCAACGGCGGCGCCGCGGCCGACGTGGACCCGGGCGACCCGGTCGTCCCCGACTCGTCCGGTTCGACCGGCTCCGAGAAGTCCCCGGACAAGGGGAAGGGGACGGGCGAGGACGCGAACAAGGACGCGAGCAAGGACGCGAACAAGGACGCGGACAAGTCGGACGGCAAATCCTCCGGCTCCGCCGATCCGTCCGACGACGCGTCAAGCGCCCCCGGCTCCTCCAGCGGTGATGGCGACGGCGACGACGCGAGCGACACGCCCGGCTCGGACGGCGCCTCCCGAGACAAGAATCACGACAAGACGGGCAACAAGGGCAGCACGGGCAACAAGGGCACCGAGGGCGACCAGGGCAAGACGGACGGCAAGACGGACGGCAAGGGCGAGGCGGGCGACCCCGGCAAGTCCGGGCGGAAGGACAGCACTTCCCCCGGGTCCGAGGACCCGGCCACCCCCACCGACGACACCGCCTCCGGCCGCCACCGCGGCGACCGCGCGGACGAGACCGCCTCCGGCGACCGTCCCGGACGGCACGCCTCGCGCGGCGCCGACCGCACGGAGAAGCTCGCCGACGGGACGTACAAGGTCCGCTCCGGGGACAACCTTTCGGCGATCGCGGACGACCTCGACGTCGATGGCGGCTGGCGCGAGCTCTACACCGAGAACAAGAAGACCGTCGGCGGGGACCCGGACCTCATTCTCCCCGGTCAGAGCCTCGATTTGGGCGAAAAGTAAGGGAAGTTGACGAAGCGTCCGGTGGGGACTTCGCGCCGAATGTCCCTATTGGTGCAAGTGAGAGATGGGTCTCAGAAGCCCTGATCGCCTTTGAAATTCCGGCGATCCCCTGTCTACGGTCGTGACCGCTCGCCATTGGTGGGCCCCGCCGGTCGGTACGCCGAATCCTGCCAACGGCCGGACGGGAACAGTCGTCGCTTCGAGCGCCGTAGGCAGGAGCGGGGGACCCAAGGTAAGCGCCGTTGCGAAACGGCTAGGGGTGAAGGCGCCATACGAGTAGCTAGCAGTAGCTACGAGTAGCGCGCCCGGGCAACTTCACTGGCCCGAACCCGACAGCTCACCTCGCAGGCGTCGGTGAGGGGATCAACTCATGCTGTTTTCCAGCAAGGGCAAGCACCGCCGTCCGTCCAAGGCCACCCGTGTCGTCACGCTCGCCGGTGTCACCGGTGTCGCCGTGGCGGCCCCGCTGATGGCCGCCGGTTCGGCCTCCGCCGCCACCGGCGCCGAGTGGGACGCCGTGGCCCAGTGCGAGTCCGGCGGCAACTGGTCGATCAACACCGGCAACGGCTACCAGGGCGGTCTGCAGTTCTCGCCGTCCACCTGGGCCGCGTACGGCGGCACCAAGTACGCGCCGAGCGCCGACAAGGCCTCCAAGGCCCAGCAGATCGAGATCGCCGAGAAGGTCCTCGCCGGTCAGGGCAAGGGTGCCTGGCCGAGCTGTGGCGTCGGTCTCTCGGGCGCCGCGTACAACGGCGGCGGTGGCGGCTCGCAGCAGCAGGCCCCGCAGGAGCAGGCCAAGCCGAAGCCGCAGCCGCAGCAGACGCAGCAGCAGGCCGCCCCGCAGCAGACGCAGCAGGCTCCGAAGCCGCAGCCCGCGCCGCAGACCGAGTCCAAGAAGACCGTCGAGACCCCGACCGGCAAGACGGTCGAGAAGGGCGACGGCGAGTACAAGGTCAAGACCGGCGACACGCTCTCCAAGATCGCCGAGTCGCACGACGTCAAGGGCGGCTGGCAGAAGGTCTACAAGCTCAACGGCGACATCATCGACGACGCCGACTTCATCTACCCGGGCCAGCAGCTCCACCTCAGCTGACCCGCCCGCGGCCGTGCCTCGGCGGACGCACGGCCGCTCTCCCCGTCCCCACGGGCTCCCCGCCCCGGTGCGCGTATCCCCCGTACGCACCGGGGCGGGGCCATGTCCACCCGTGTCCGCCCGCCCTTCGCCCGCCGCCCGCCCTCCGGCCGCTGTTCGCTACCAGCGAGTAGAAAATGGGGGCTTACGCCCTGTTTCCCGGCCGTTTGGGCTTTCCTCCGTCCCAGGGGACGGGCGGTCGGCTGGCCGAAGGCTCCGGGCCGGTTAGGCTCAGGAGGCGCAGGGCCGAAGCGGCCCGGCGTAATCGTGTATACGCGTCACACTCCCAGAAGGAGATGCTCGTGCCGTCCATCGACGTCGTCGTAGCCCGGGAAATCCTGGACTCCCGAGGCAACCCCACGGTCGAGGTCGAGGTCGGCCTCGACGACGGCAGCACCGGTCGTGCCGCCGTCCCGTCCGGTGCCTCCACCGGTGCCTTCGAGGCCATCGAACTCCGCGACGGTGACCCCAACCGTTACCACGGCAAGGGCGTGGAGAAGGCCGTCCTCGCCGTCATCGAGCAGATCGGCCCGGAGCTCGTCGGCTACGACGCCACCGAGCAGCGCCTGATCGACCAGGCCATGTTCGACCTGGACGCCACCGACAACAAGGGCTCGCTCGGCGCCAACGCCATCCTCGGCGTCTCCCTCGCCGTCGCGCACGCCGCCTCCGAGGCCAGCGACCTGCCGCTCTTCCGCTACCTCGGCGGACCCAACGCGCACCTGCTGCCCGTCCCGATGATGAACATCCTGAACGGCGGGTCGCACGCCGACTCGAACGTCGACATCCAGGAGTTCATGATCGCGCCGATCGGCGCCGAGTCGTTCTCCGAGGCGCTGCGCTGGGGCACCGAGGTCTACCACACGCTGAAGAAGGTCCTGAAGAGCAAGGGCCTGGCCACCGGCCTCGGCGACGAGGGCGGCTTCGCCCCGAACCTCGACTCCAACCGCGCCGCCCTCGACCTCATCCTCGAGGCCATCAAGGAGGCCGGTTACATCCCCGGCGAGCAGATCGGCCTCGCGCTCGACGTCGCCGCGTCCGAGTTCTACAAGGACGGCAAGTACCAGTTCGAGGGCAAGGAGCGCTCGGCCGCCGAGATGACCGAGTACTACGAGGAGCTCGTCGCCTCGTACCCGCTCGTCTCCATCGAGGACCCGCTCTTCGAGGACGACTGGGCCGGCTGGAACGCCATCACCGAGAAGCTCGGCGACAAGGTGCAGCTCGTCGGCGACGACCTGTTCGTCACCAACCCGGAGCGCCTGGCGCGCGGCATCGAGGAGAACTCGGCCAACGCCCTGCTCGTCAAGGTCAACCAGATCGGTTCGCTGACCGAGACCCTGGACGCCGTCGAGATGGCCCAGCGCAGCGGCTTCAAGTGCATGATGTCCCACCGCTCCGGCGAGACCGAGGACGTCACCATCGCCGACCTCGCCGTCGCCACCAACTGCGGCCAGATCAAGACCGGCGCCCCGGCCCGCTCCGAGCGCGTCGCCAAGTACAACCAGCTCCTGCGCATCGAGGAGATCCTCGACGACGCCGCGGTCTACGCCGGCCGCAGCGCGTTCCCGCGCTTCCGCTCCGCGGAGTAGTGGGCACCACGTAGTCACCTACCTACGTCCCCGCACCCGGTCCCGTACCGTGTGCGGGGACGTACGTACGTATACGCGCTGCTCTGGGGAGGCGGAACCATGGCCAAGGCCGGGCCCAAGGACCGGTACTCCACCGCTACCCGCCTGCGGCTGCTGGGCGAGCAGACCGCCGAGCGTGTCTACCGCTCCCAGACCAAGCGCCAGGCGCGCCGCTCCCGGCTCACCGGCCGCGCGGCGCTCCTCGCGCTCGTGATCTGCTCCATGGTCGTCGCGCTCGCGTACCCGATAAGGCAGTACGTGTCGCAGCGCGCCGAGATCGACGACCTGCGCCGGCAGCAGGCCGAGCGCCAGGAGGACGTCGAGAAGCTGCGCGACGAGAAGGCCCGCTGGCAGGACGACGCGTACGCGGAGCAGCGCATCCGGGACCGCCTGCACTACGTGATGCCCGGCGAGACCGGGTTCACGGTGATCGACCCCGCGGCGGCGAAGAGCCGGCGCGCGGACCAGGAGGCGGCCCCGCGCCCCTGGTACTCGAACGTCTGGGACGGCGTGGACAAGGCCGACCGCCCCGCACACTGACTTACTGATCGACCCCGATGATGGAAAGACAGGCATGCAAACGCCCCCGCCGACCACTGACCGCACCGAGCCGACCGACGCCGACGTCGAGGCCTTCAAGCAGCAGCTCGGCCGCCCGCCGCGCGGCCTGCGGGCCATCGCGCACCGCTGCCCCTGCGGTCAGCCGGACGTCGTGGAGACGGCGCCGCGCCTGCCGGACGGTACGCCCTTCCCGACGACGTACTACCTCACCTGCCCGCGTGCCGCGTCCGCGATCGGCACCCTTGAGGCCAACGGCGTCATGAAGGAGATGTCGGAGCGGCTCAGGACCGACCCCGAGCTGGCCGCCGCCTACCGCGCCGCCCACGAGGACTACCTCGCGCGCCGCGACGCCATCGAGGTCCTGGAGGGCTTCCCGAGCGCGGGCGGCATGCCGGACCGCGTGAAGTGCCTGCACGTCCTGGTCGGCCACTCCCTGGCCGCGGGCCCCGGCGTGAACCCCCTCGGCGACGAGGCCATCGCGATGCTGCCCGAGTGGTGGGCCAAGGGCCCCTGCGTTACGCCGTGCGCGCCCGAGGGCGACGCGTGACCCGGGTCGCCGCCATCGACTGCGGCACGAACTCGATCCGCCTCCTGGTGGCGGACGCCGACCCGGCCACGGGCGAACTCGTCGACCTGGACCGCCGGATGACGATCGTCCGCCTCGGCCAGGACGTGGACAGGACGGGCCGCCTCGCCCCCGAGGCCCTGGAGCGCACCTTCGCGGCCTGCCGCGAGTACGCCGAGGCGATCAAGGCGCACGGCGCGGAGCGCGTCCGCTTCGTCGCCACGTCCGCCTCGCGCGACGCGGAGAACCGCGACGAGTTCGTCCAGGGCGTCCTGGACATCCTCGGCGTCGAGCCGGAGGTCATCACCGGCGCGCAGGAGGCGGAGTTCTCCTTCACGGGTGCGACCAAGGAGCTCACCGGCCGCGACGACCTGGCCAAGCCGTACCTGGTGGTGGACATCGGCGGCGGCTCGACGGAGTTCGTGGTCGGCACCGACTCCGTCCGGGCGGCCCGCTCGGTGGACATCGGCTGCGTCCGCATGACGGAACGTCACCTCGTACGCGACGGAGCCGTCGCCGATCCCCCGGCACGGGAGCGGTTCGCCGCGGTCCGCGCGGACATCGAGGCGGCCCTGGACCTCGCCGAGCGGACGGTCCCGCTCAAGGAGGCCCGCACGCTGGTCGGCCTCGCGGGTTCGGTGACGACGGTCGCCGCGATCGCGCTCGGCCTCGACACGTACGACTGGCGGGCGATCCACCACTCCCGGATCCCCTACGAGCAGGTCGCCGCCATCACGGAACGCCTGATGACCACCACGCACGCCGAGCGCGCCGCGATCCCGGTGATGCACCCGGGCCGCGTCGACGTCATCGCGTCGGGCGCCCTCGTCCTGCTCGCGATCATGGACAGGACCGACGCCCACGAGGTCGTCGTGAGCGAACACGACATCCTCGACGGCATCGGCTGGTCCATCGCCTGAGGCGCCGCCGGTCTCTGTCAAGCGGCCCGGCACAGGTCCGTAGGACCCGGCGGAGTCGCGGCGTGGGGCAGGAGTGCGGGGACGGGGTCGATGGGGCGGGCGGGGGCCGAGCGGGTTCCGGTGAAGACCATGAGCCGCAGCACCGCGAACCGGGCCACGCCGGCGAGCGCGGAGGCGGACAGGTAGACGGCCTGTTCGAGCACCGCGCCGGGCCCCGCCACCAGCTGCTGAAGGGCGAACATCGCCGCGCAGGTCACCGCGTACGCGGCCGCCGCCGAGCCGGCCGACTGGGCGTGCTGGCGCCAGGTCGCCCGGCCGCCCGCGCCGAAGGTGAAGCGGGCGTGCAGTTCGGTGGCCAGGAGCGTGGAGGCCGCGGTGATCACGGCGTTGGCCAGCGCCCAGGGGAGCCAGGAGGCGAGGGCCGCCACGGCGAAGCTGGAGGCGAGCCCCACCCCGCCGCCGCAGAGCACGAACCGGGCGAAGGCGGTGAAGGCGGTGGAGGGGCCGCCGGTGCGGGGGGTGCCCGAAGATGATGCCTGTTCCTGGCTCTGTGCTCTCTCCATGACCCCGGCCCCTTTGAATCGTCCACCCCGCGCTTTGCCCACCCTGGACTTGAAGGCCAGAGGGGCGCGCCGCCGATGGTGCCATCATGGCACACAAGTGGTGCCACTCATAGGTATTTGTGGCGCCACCGTCGTTTCTGGCGGGCTGCGGCGACAAAGTTCGTGAAGTTCTTCACAAGGAATTCGGCCCTGATGGGCAAGGTTCCGGGGCACCGAAGCCCCGAAAGAGTCATCCACGGGCCCCCCGGGGCGTCGCCGGAGTGTTCCAGGCCTGTGGTCCGCGGGCGGGGCGGTCCAGTGGTTCACTGGCGCCCGGGAATCAGAGCGGCAGCTCACAAGGGGTGGACAACGACTCGCGTGGTGCGGTGGTTCCCCTGGGGCGCCATGACCTCGGTCACGTGGGCGGCGAAGTGTAGCAGAGGCCCCCTCCATGCTTGTGAAGGGGCGCACGAGCGACCCCCGCCGGACGGGTGGATACTCGAGGCATGAGCACCACGGAGCGTCCCAGGATCCTCGTAGTAGGCGGTGGGTACGTAGGCCTGTACGCAGCTCGGCGCATCCTCAAGAAGATGCGCTACGGAGAGGCGACCGTCACGGTCGTCGACCCTCGGTCGTACATGACCTACCAGCCCTTCCTCCCCGAAGCCGCCGCCGGCAGCATCTCGCCGCGGCACGTCGTCGTCCCGCTGCGACGCGTGCTGCCCAAGGCCGAGGTTCTCACCGGCCGGGTCACCACCATCGACCAGGACCGGAAGGTAGCCACCATCGCCCCCCTCGTGGGCGAGGCGTACGAGCTGCCCTTCGACTACCTCGTCATCGCGATGGGCGCGGTCTCCCGCACCTTCCCGATCCCCGGCCTCGCCGAGCAGGGCATCGGCATGAAGGGCATCGAGGAGGCCATCGGCCTGCGCAACCACGTTCTCGAGCAGCTGGACAAGGCTGACTCCACGACCGACGAGGACGTCCGCCGCAAGGCGCTGACCTTCGTCTTCGTCGGCGGTGGCTTCGCGGGTGCGGAGACCATCGGCGAGGTCGAGGACATGGCCCGCGACGCGGCCAAGTACTACAACAACGTGAAGCGCGAGGACATGCGCTTCGTGCTGGTCGACGCCGCGGACAAGATCCTCCCCGAGGTCGGCCCGAAGCTCGGCCAGTACGGCAAGGAGCACCTGGAGAGCCGCGGGGTCGAGGTCTACCTCTCGACGTCGATGGACTCCTGCGTGGACGGCCACGTCGTCCTGAAGAACGGCCTGGAGGTCGACTCCAGCACCATCGTGTGGACCGCCGGCGTCAAGCCGAACCCGGCGCTCACCCGCTTCGGTCTGCCGCTCGGCCCCCGTGGCCACGTCGACACCCGGACGACCCTCCAGGTGCAGGGCACCGACTACATCTGGGCCGCGGGCGACAACGCGCAGGTGCCGGACCTCGTCGGCCGCAAGGCGGGCAACGAGAACGCCTGGTGCCCGCCCAACGCCCAGCACGCGCTGCGTCAGGCGAAGGTCCTCGGCGACAACGTGATCTCCGGCATGCGGGGCTTCCCGCAGAAGGAGTACAGCCACGCCAACAAGGGTGCGGTCGCCGGTCTCGGCCTGCACAAGGGCGTCGCGATGATCGTCATGGGCAAGATGAAGATCAAGCTCAAGGGCCGTCTCGCCTGGTACATGCACCGCGCGTACCACGGCATGGCGATGCCGACGTACAACCGCAAGATCCGCGTCTTCGCGGACTGGACGCTCGGCATGTTCCTCAAGCGTGAGGTCGTCTCCCTCGGTGCTCTGGAAGCGCCTCGCGAGGAGTTCTACGAGGCCGCCAAGCCGGCCCCGAAGCCGCAGGTCGCGGCCGAGCCCGCCCCGGCGGTCAAGGCCGAGGAGAAGGCCAAGGCCTCCTGACCTCGCGTCAGTGATCCACCCCGAAGGGGGCCGCCCGCCATCCGTGGTGCGGGCGGCCCCCTTCGGCGTACCCGGACAGCAAATAGGTGCCCCTGGCATCTGTTTTGCCGTTCCGTGACGCGCCGACGGGACTGCGCACGGGGTCCTGCGGTGTTTACGTGGTGTCGGACCACTCGGACCGTTCCGGGGTCGACCTCACGGAGGTGTGCGCCATGCAGAACGCCGCGCTGCGGCTGAAGGACCTTGCCGAGCAGCTCATGGGAGCTGAGCTACCGGTACGTATCCGCGCCTGGGACGGTTCGCAGGCCGGGCCCCCGGGCGCCCCCACCCTCGTCGTACGCAACCGCCGCGCCCTCCGTCACCTCCTGTGGAAGCCGGGCGAACTGGGCCTGGCCCGCGCCTGGGTCGCCGGTGACCTCGACGTCGACGGGGACCTCTACGAGATGCTCGACCGGATGGCCGAGTTCATCTGGGAGCGGGACGAGGACGCGAGGAGCGTGCCGCAGGCGCTGCGCGACCCGCGCATCCGCGCCGCCGCCCGCTCGCTGCTCGCCCTCTCCGCACCCTTCGTGCCGCCCGCGCCGCCGCCGGAGGAGATGCGCAGACGCGGCCGTCTCCATCTGCACACCAAGGGCAGCGACCGGCGGGCCATCAGCCACCACTACGACGTGGGCAACGACTTCTACGAACTGGTGCTCGGCCCTTCGATGGTCTACTCCTGCGCCTACTGGGCCTCGCCCGACTCCGCCCTGGAGGACGCCCAGCGCGACAAGCTCGCACTCATCTCCCGCAAGCTCGCCCTGAAGCCCGGCATGCGCCTGCTCGACGTCGGCTGCGGCTGGGGCTCCATGGCGATCCACGCGGCCCGCGAGCACGGCGTCACCGTCGTCGGCGTCACCCTCTCCCAGGAGCAGGCCGCCTACGCCAGGAAGCGCATCGCCGAGGAGGGCCTCACCGACCGGATCGAGATCCGCGTCCAGGACTACCGGGACGTGCGCGACGGCCCGTACGACGCGATCTCCTCCATCGGCATGGCCGAACACGTCGGCTCCGAGCGCTACTTGGAGTACGCGCACGACCTGCACGCCCTGCTGAAGCCGGGCGGGCGGCTGCTCAACCACCAGATCGCGCGCCGGCCGCAGGGCGACGAATCGGCGTACACGGTGGACGAGTTCATCGACGCGTACGTCTTCCCCGACGGGGAGCTGGCGCCCGTGGGCACCACGGTGGAGCTGCTGGAGCGCGCCGGGTTCGAGGTGCGCGACGTGGAGGCCATCCGGGAGCACTACGCCCTCACGCTGCGCCGCTGGGTCGCCAACCTGGAGGCGAAGTGGCCCGAGGCCCAGCGCCTCACCTCGCCCGGCCGCGCCCGCATCTGGCGGCTCTACATGGCCGCCTCCGCGCTCGCCTTCGAACGCAACCGCATCGGCGTCAACCAGGTCCTCGCGGTGAGAACCCCCGAGGGCGGCGCCTCGGGAATGCCGCTGCGGGCCCGGGAGTGGCGCGCGTAGTCCGTGCGTACGTACGTACGTGAAAGGGGCCCCGGACGGATCGCCGTCCGGGGCCCCTCTCCCCTCTCTCGTATCGCTACTCGCTCTTGATGGCCATCAGCGGGTTCAGCTTCGCCGCGCTGCGGGCCGGCCAGACCGCCGCGAGGACGCCGACCAGGGCCGCGATCCCGAGGAAGACCACGATCCGGCCGACCGGGACCTCCATGGCGTACGTGGTGACCGAGTTGGCGATGGTGCCGCCCGCGACCCAGCCCATGAAGAGGCCGAGGCCGACGCCGAGCACCGCGCCGAACAGGGAGATGATGACCGCCTCCAGGCGCACCATCTGCTTGACCTTCGCGCGGTCCAGGCCGATGGCCCGCAGCATGCCGATCTCGTGCTTGCGCTCGAAGACCGACATGGCCAGGGTGTTGATGACGCCGAGCACCGCGATCAGGACGGCCATGGCCAGGAGGCCGTAGAGCATGTTCAGCATCATGTTGATGGAGCCGGCCACCGCGTTGCTGATCGCGTCCTTGTCCTGGACGGTGATGGCGGGGTTGTCGCCGAGGGCATCCACGATGGCGTCCTCGGCCTTGTCGGAGGCGCCGCCCTTCATCTTCACGAGCACCTGCTTGTCGACGACCTTGGTCAGGTGCGGATCGACGACGGAGGTCGGCGCGAAGAGGCCGTTGAGCATCTCGTTGCCCTCGTAGACCCCGGCGACCTTCAGCCGGACCGTCTTGCCGTCGTCGTCGAACTTCACCGGGAAGGTGTCGCCCGTCTTGAGGCCCTCGTCCTTGGCGGTGTCCGTGTCGACGAGCGCGCCGCCGGACTTCAGGCCCGCCACCGAGCCGCTGGTGAAGTCCAGACCCACCAGCTTGCCGAAGGTCTTCGGGTCGACACCGGCGATGGAGGCGTAGGTGCCGTCGGTCTCGCCGTACGTGGTGCGCAGCGGGCTCGTCGCCTCGACGTCCGGGAGCCTGTCCAGCTTCTCGCGGACCTCGGGGGTCAGCGGCTCGAAGTTCGCCATGGAGATGCTGTAGTCGGCCTTCATGGAGCCCGCGGCCATCTTGTTGATGGCGCTGCTCATGGAGGTGGCGACCACCGTCATCGCGGTGATGAGGGTGAGGCCGATCATCAGGGCGGCGGCGGTGGACGCCGTACGGCGCGGGTTGCGCAGCGAGTTGAGGCGGGAGAGCTTGCCGGTGACGCCGAACGGCCTCAGGAGCGGGGCCGCGACGGCGATGAACGGGCGGGACAGCAGCGGCGTCAGGACGATGACGCCGACGAGCATGACGCCCGCGCCACCCGACTTCACGTAGTTGTCCTTCATGAAGAGCATCACCGCGCCGAGCGCGACGATGATCGAACCGATGGTGTTGCGGACCACCAGGCCGCGGGTGGTCGGCGTCGCGTGGACGCTGTTCATCGCGGCGACCGGCGGGATCTTCGCGGCGCGGCGGCCCGGCAGCCAGGCGGCCAGCATGGTCACGACCACGCCGATGAGCAGGGCCACGACGATCGTGGCCGGGGCGATGACGAGCGGCCCGGAGGGCAGCGAGGCACCGGCGGAGTTCATCAGGGACTCCAGGCCCACGGCCACGCCGATGCCGAGCGCGAAGCCGGTCGCGGCGGCGATCACACCGACGAGGAAGGCCTCGATCAGCACGGAGCGCGTCACCTGGCGGCGCGAGGCGCCGATGGCCCGCATGAGCGCGAGCTCCTTGGTGCGCTGGGCGACCAGCATGGTGAAGGTGTTGGCGATGATGAAGATGCCGACGAAGAGCGCGATGCCGGCGAAGATCAGCAGGACCTGGCTCATGGAGCTTGTCTGCTGCTCGATCATGTCGTCCTGCTGGGACTTGAGCTCGCCACCGGTCATCGTCGGGTGGTCCGCGGGCAGGATCTTCTCGACCGAGCGCTCCAGGGCCGCCTCGGAGGTGCCCGCGGCCGCCTTCACGTCGATCTCGTCGTACTGCGTCTTGTTGAGCTCCTTGAGCGCCGTCCGGTTGTCGAAGACGACCAGGCTGCCGCCCGCGACGACGCTGCCCTCGTCGGTGTCGAAGATGCCGCTGACCTTCGCGGTGCGGACCGGGCCGTCGGTGGAGTAGCGGACGGAGTCGCCCACCTGGTAGCCGGTGCGGTCGGCGGTACGGGAGTCGAGGGCGATGTCACCGGCGGACTTCGGGGCGGCGCCCTCGGTGAAGTCGTAGCGCGGGTCCTTGCCGTCCTTGCCCGGGTAGTAGTTGGCGCCGGTGGTGCCCCACTCGCCGCCGACCAGCTTGCCGTCCTTGTCGGCGAGCGCGGTGAAACCGGAGACGGAGCCGAGCACGGACTCGGCGCCGGGCAGCTCCCCGGCCTTCTTCAGGAGGGAGTCGGTGAGCCGGGGCTTCTGCTTCTTCTCCTCGTCCCCCGAGCCGCCGTCGGAGAGGACGGCGACGGAGACGTGGTCGAAGCTCTTCGCCGACTTGTTCTTGTAGGCGTTGCCGAAGGTGTCGGTGAAGACGAGGGTGCCGGAGACGAACGCGACGCCGAGCATGACGGCGAGCACGGTCATCAACAGCCTGGCCTTGTGCGCGAGCACGTTGCGCAGGGCGGTACGGAACATGGGAGTCAGTCCAAGTGAGGGGAGCGCCCGAAGGAGCGCGGGGAGCGCCCCTTCAGGGGCGCGGGGCTGTGACATTTGCGGCTCCGCCGCGTGGGCGCGACCAGCCACGGCGGACCCGCAGTCCGAGCGATTCAGCGAGCCGAAGTGACCGGTGAAGGCCAAGCGGCCCTAGCTCGTGCGGCCCTTCGCGTCGAAGTCCTTCATCCGGTCGAGCACGCCCTCGGCGCTCGGCCGCAGCATCTCGTCGACGATCCGCCCGTCCGCGAGGAAGATGACACGGTCCGCGTACGACGCGGCCACCGGGTCATGGGTGACCATGACGACGGTCTGCCCGAGGTCCCGCACGGAGTTCCGCAGGAAGCCGAGGACCTCGGCGCCCGAGCGCGAGTCGAGGTTTCCGGTCGGCTCGTCACCGAAGATGATCTCGGGCTGCGAGGCGAGCGCGCGGGCCACGGCGACGCGCTGCTGCTGGCCGCCGGAGAGTTCGGTGGGCCGGTGGCTGAGCCGCCCGGAGAGGCCGACCATCTCGATGACCTGCTCCAGCCACCGCTTGTCCGGCTTGCGGCCCGCGATGTCCATCGGGAGGGTGATGTTCTCCAGGGCCGTCAGGGTGGGCAGCAGGTTGAACGCCTGGAAGATGAAGCCGATCTTGTCCCGGCGGAGCTTGGTCAGCTGCTTGTCCTTGAGCGTGGACAGTTCGGTCTCGCCCAGCCGTACGGAGCCGGAGCTGAAGCTGTCCAGGCCGGCGACGCAGTGCATCAGGGTGGACTTGCCGGACCCCGAGGGGCCCATGATCGCGGTGAACTCGCCCTGCCCGAAGTCGACGGACACGTGGTCCAGGGCGACCACCTGGGTCTCACCCTGTCCGTACACCTTGGAGAGATCCGTGGCGCGTGCGGCCACGGAGGTGGCGCGGGCGGCGAAGGGGGTGGTGGTCACGGGACGGTGCTCCTGTCGGGACGACGAGTGGGGACGTACTCCATCGTGCTGGCCGATCAGGGCTCTGGAGTCAGCCGCTGTTCCGGTTCCTGGGGCCCTCTCCAGTCGGACCCGGGGGCGGCCTGTCATACCTGGGGATGACGTGCGTCCCTGAGACCCGGGGCCCGGCGCGGGAACGGACGGGAGGCTAAATTCCGTCATTCCGTGCAGAGGCCCATGAGACCGGCCGGGAGCGTGGAAAGGCCTCCGGCATGTACCAATGGACCGTACCGGCGGCTGATGCACCCTCAGGCGTCAATAAAATAAGACAACATCGGGCTCCCCGTCCGCTGATCGGGGGATGCCTCCCGATAGGGTCGAATCCTTGCTGCGGGGCCCATGGCCTGCCCGGATGGTGGAATGCAGACACGGCGAGCTTAAACCTCGCTGCCCCTCGGGGGCGTGCCGGTTCGAGTCCGGCTCCGGGCACCTCCGTCTCCTGTGACGGACCGGTGTCCAGAGGGCCGGGGCATACGCCTGTCGGCCAGTCAGCTCCCCCCGCCTCGCTAGGGAAACCGCACCGCGTTGAAGCGCGCGGCCGTGTGCAGGTCGGCCTCGATGGCCGCCGCCGTCGCGCGCAGCGCGGGCAGCAGGGTGTCCCGGGACTCCGACAGGGGGGCCGGGCCCGCGTGCTGGGCGATGTTCAGGGCGGCGATCACGTGCCCGGCCGCGTCCCTGATGGGTACGGCCACCGAGCGCAGCCCGTCCTCCAGCTCCTGGTCCGCGGTGGCGTGGCCCTCGGCGGCGGCGCGGTCCAGGACGCGGGCCAGCTCGGCGGGGTCCGTCACGGTGCGCGGGGTGAGGGCGCGTGGCTCCGAGGCCTTCAGCAGGCGCTCGCGCTCCGCCTCGGGGAGCCCGGCGAGCAGCACGCGGCCCATGGCGGTGGGGTACGCGGGGAAGCGGGTGCCGACCGTGATGTGCACGCTCATCACACGGACGGTGGCCGCCCGTGCGACGTACAGGATGTCCGTGCCGTCCAGCACGGTCACCGACGCCGACTGGTGCACCCGGTCGGCCAGTTCGCGCAGATGCGGCTCGGCGAGCTCGGCGAAGGTGAGCCGGGACAGGGCCGCGTGGCCGAGCTCCAGGATGCGGGGGAGCGGCCGGTAGAGGCGCCCGTCGTGGGCCGCGTACCCGGCGAGCTCCAGCGTGCGCAGGCAGCGCCGCGCGGTGGCCCTCGGCAGACCGGTGGCGGCGGCGAGCGCGGTGAGCGGCAGCCCGTCACCACGGGCGTCCCCCAGAGCACGCAGGACGGCGAGCCCACGGGCAAGGGACTGGAGAAACCCGGGACCCAGCTCCTCCTTGGCGGCCAGGGGGTCGGAGGGCTGCGGGGGATCGACGGCCGCCGGCGGATCGGTGAGCGGCAGCGGACGCCCGAGCGGCAGCGGATCGGCGGGCACCAGTGGACCCACCGGCGGCAGCCCACCAGTGGACGGCGCCTCAAAGGAGCCCGTTGGTTCCGATGCCGGCGGACCCGCTGGCGCTCGCGGATCGGTGAGCGGCAGCGGTCCCCCCGGCGGAAGCGGTCCCACCGGCGGCAGTGGACCCCCCGGCAGCAGCCCCTCAGTGGGCGGCGCCTCAAAGGAGCCCGGCGGTTTCGCGTCCCGTAGGGCTTCCAAGCACTCCGCCTCCGCCCGCAGTCGCGGCAGCATCGCCTCCGCCAGGCCCTGTGCGGTGTACCTGCTGGTGTGGCTGACCACCGACAGGGCGTACCGGATGTGCCCGGTGGTGTCGCGGACCGGGACCGCCACCGCGATCAGGCCCGGCTCGATCAGCTGGTCGTCCAGGGCCCACCCGGTCTGCCGGGCGTGCGCCACGCGGGCGGCGAGGTCCGGGGTGGTCGTGGGCGCGGGGCCCGGCGGCAGCGCGGGGAAGGCGTCCCGTGCGGGCCCGGCGGCCACGCGGGCCCGCCAGGCCGCCCAGCGCTCCTCGTCCCACGCGTCCGCGAACAGCGCGCCGGGAGCGCAGCGTTCGGGCGGCAGCAGGTCTCCGATGCGGAAGGCCACCGACATCGCGCGGCGCCGCGCGGCCTGCGTCACGAAGCGGACCCCGTCGCCGTCGGGCACCGCAAGCGACACCGACTCGTCCAGCTCGTCCGCGAGCCGCGCGGTCCGCGCGGCCACCTCGCCGGTCAGGCCGCTGGCCGCGAGGTAGGCGTTGCCCAGCTCCATGAGGCGCGGGGTGAGGTGGAGCTCCTGCCCACGCGCGCGTACATAGCCGAGCCGGGTCAGGGTCGCCACGATCCGGTCGATCGTCGAGCGGGCGAGGGCCGTGGCGCGTACGAGGTCGCCGGGCCGCACCTGGCCCGGTTCCGCCACGGCGAGCGCGCGCAGGACGGCCAGGCCCCGCTCCAGGGGGCGTACCGACTCTTCCGGCATGGCGCCGCTCCTTCTCCGTACCGCACGAAATCGGGTGCCGCACAACCGTTGACAGCGCACAGGCGTGGCCGGAGACTCCCGTCAGCACATTATGAACGAAAGTTCACCAGGCGAACAAGTCGGCCCGGGGTGGGCGTCGTTCGGAAGCGGAAAGCGGAGGGATCGATCGATGCGCACCACCGTCGGAATCATCGGGGCCGGACCGGCGGGGCTGCTCCTCGCCCGCCTCCTGCACAACGCCGGCGTCGAATCCGTCGTCCTGGAGAGCCGCGAGCGCGCCTACGTGGAGCGGCGCCAGCGCGCCGGCATCCTGGAGCAGGGCACCGTCGACGTGCTGCGCGAGGCGGGCGCCGGGGCCCGCCTGGACCGTGAGGGCATCCCGCACGACGGCATCGAGCTCCGCTTCGACCGCCGCAGGCACCGCGTCGACTTCCCCGCGCTCACCGGCGGCAGGTCCGTCACCGTCTACGCCCAGACCGAGGTCTGCAAGGACCTCATCGCCCTCCAGCTCGCGGACGGCGGCCCGCTGCTCTTCGAGGCCGAGGCGCTGGCGGTGGAGGGTGCCGAGACCGAGAACCCCCAAGTCCGCTTCCGCCACCAGGGGCGCGAAGACGTCCTGGAGTGCGACTACGTAGTGGGCTGCGACGGCTTCTGGGGCGTGGCCCGCAAGGCGGTGCCCGAGGCGCTCTCCCGGGTTTTCGAACGCACGTACCCCTTCGGTTGGCTCGGCATCCTCGCCGACGTACCGCCCTCCCACGACGAACTCGTCTACGCCCGCCACGACCGCGGCTTCGCCCTGCTCTCCATGCGGTCGCCGAGCGTCACGCGCGCGTACCTCCAGGTCCCCGACGGCACGGACGCCGCCGACTGGACCGACGAGGAGATCTGGGACGAGCTGGACCGCCGCCTGGAGACCGATGACCCCACATGGAAGCTGCGGCGCGGGACCGTCACCGCCAAGTCCGTCACCCCCATGCGCAGCTACGTCCACGAGCCCATGCGCCACGGACGGCTCTTCCTCGCGGGTGACGCCGCGCACATCGTGCCGCCGACCGGCGCCAAGGGCCTCAACCTCGCCGTCGGGGACGTCGTCACGTTCGCCCGCGCCCTGCTCCTCCTGCGCGAGAAGGGCGACCCGAGCCGCCTGGACGCCTACTCCGAGGACTGCCTGCGCCGCGTCTGGCAGGCCGAGCGCTTCTCGTACGCGATGACGACCCTGCTCCACCGCGCCCCCGACGCCACCCCCTTCGACGACCGCGTCCAGCTCGCCGGACTCGACCGGATCGCCACCACACGCTCCGCCGAGACCGACCTGGCGGAGGCCTACACGGGTTTCCCCTTCGACGCGCGCGACCCCGACGAGCGCGACCAGGACCAGTGAGGACGTACGTACCGTGAACTCGACTCCCCCTGAGCGGACCTTCAGATCCGTCGCTCCCGTCCTGGCCCTGTGCTGGCTCGTCGTCTTCTTCGACGGCATGGACGTCAACATCTACGGCGCCGTCATGCCGCACCTCATCGACGACGAGGGCTTCGGCTTCAGCGCCTCCACCGCCGGGACCATCGGCTCCTGGACCACCTTCGGCATGCTGATCGGCGCCCTCGGCTGCGGCACCCTCACCGACTGGGCCGGGCGCAAGCCGATGGTGACGGGCAGCGTCGTCCTCTTCTCGCTGGGCTCCGCGCTGTGCGCGCTCGCGCCGAGCGCCGCGTTCTTCGGCGCCGGACGCTTCGTCTCCGGGCTCGGGCTCGGCGGGCTCATGCCGATCGGGCTCGCGATCGTCGCCGAGTTCGCGCCGCCGGGCAGGGCCGCGCTCACCACCGGCCTGATGATGACCTCGTACCACGCGGGCGGCATGACGGCCACGGGCCTCGGGCTCGCGCTCGGGCCCGACCACGGCTGGCGCGTCGTGTTCTGGACCGGCGTGATCCCCGCGCTCGTCGCCGTCCCGCTCGTCGTCAAGTGGCTGCCCGAGTCGCCCGGCGTGCTGCTCGCCAAGGGCCGCACGCGCGAGGCCGAGGCCGTCGCCGCCCGCTACCGGCTGCCGTCCCCGACCCTCGCCGAAGCGCCCGAGGCCGGGGCGAGGGGCCGCTTCTCCGCCGTCGCCGCGCTCTTCGCACCCGGGCGGCGCCTGACCACCCCGCTCCTGTGGACCGCGTCCTTCGCCGGGCTCCTCCTCGTCTACGGGGTCTCCACCTGGCTCCCAGAGCTGATGCGCGCCTCCGGCTACTCCCTCTCCTCCTCCGTCACCTTCCTGATGGTGATCAACGCGGGCGGCATCGTCGGCATGTTCATCGCCGGGCGCACCGCCGACCGCTTCGGCGCCGTCAGGACCTCCGCGGTCTGGTTCCTGCTCACCGCCTGCGGCGCCTTCCTGCTCAAGGCCCAGCTGCCGCTCGGCGTCGCCTACGCCCTCGTCTTCGTCACCGGCATCTGGCTCTTCTCCGCGCAGGTGATGGTGTACGCGGCCACGTCCTCCGTCTACGGTCCCGCGGAGCGCGCCACGGGGCTCGGCTGGGTGGCCGGCATCGGGCGCACCGGCGCGGTCGTCGGGCCCTGGCTGGGCGGCGCGGTGATCGCGGGCGGCAACGCCTCACTCGGCTTCACGACCTTCGCGGTCGCCGCCGTCCTCGGCGCCGCCGCCATCTCGCTGGTGCCACTCGTGCGGGGGAACGGTTCCGATCCGGGAACAGTACGGGCCGCCCCGGGCGTTCTCGGGCAAGGAGAGGGAAAGATCCTCCCCAAGCACTAGGTCCATCCTTTTGCCTACGCATTACTCTTGAAGGCAAAGCCACGCACGGTGGCCATGGAGGAGTGAAATGAGGAGCAGCAACCCGGTCTTCTCGCGACGGGGGTTCAGCCGCGACAACGGCCACGCCGGCTTCGGCGCGCAGCCGCAGGCCGGGGGACCCGCAGCCGCGACCCAGACCCAGGGCAACCCGTACGCGCAGGGCAGTCCGTACGCAGGCGGCCAGCAGGCCCCCACGGCCAACCCCTACGCCACCAATCCGTACGCCCAGCAGGACGTGCAGTACGGCGCGCCCCAGGCACCCGTAAGCACCACGGGCCGCATGACGATGGACGACGTCGTCATGCGCACCGCGACCACGCTCGGCACGCTGCTGGTCACGGCGGCGCTCGCCTGGGCCCTGCTGCCGGTCGACGACGCCAACATCAGCAAGTCGTACGGCATCGCCATCGGCGCCGGTCTCGTCGCGATGGTGCTCGGCCTCGTCCAGGCGTTCAAGCGCAAGGCCTCGCCCGCGCTGATCCTGACGTACGCCGCGCTGGAAGGCGTCTTCCTCGGGGTCGTCTCCAGCGTCGTCGACAACCGCATCGCGGACGGCGCGGCCATGCAGGCCGTGCTCGGCACGATGGCGGTCTTCGTCGGCGTCCTCGTGGCGTACAAGGCGGGCTGGATCCGCGTCAACCGTCGCTTCTACGGCTTCGTGATGGCCGCGGCGATGGGCTTCCTGCTGCTGACCGCCGTGAACCTCCTGTTCGCGGTCATCGGCGGCGGCGACGGCCTCGGCTTCCGCAGCGGCGGCCTCGGCATCGTCTTCGGCATCGTCGGCATCCTGCTCGGCGCCTGCTTCCTCGCCCTTGACTTCAAGCAGGTCGAGGACGGCATCGCGTACGGCGCGCCGAAGGAAGAGGCATGGCTCGCGGCGTTCGGTCTGACGATGACGCTCGTCTGGATCTATCTTGAGTTCCTGCGCCTCATCGCGATCCTCCAGGGGAACGACTGAGGCAGGCCGCCCGGCGGCTGAGCCGCCACTGACGGCCGAAGGGCCCGCGGACCGATTCCGGTCCGCGGGCCCTTCGTCGTGTACGGGTGAGGGTGGTCGGTCGGGTCGGGGGTGTGCCGGTCGGAGGTCTGGTGGGTCTGGTCGGTCTGAGGGTCTGGGGGGTCACAGGAGTTTGCGGGCGGCCCGCCTCATGTCGTACTCGTGGATGATCGCTTTCGCGTGGCCGTACGCGAGGTTGTGTTCGGCGCGGAGCCAGCTCACCTTCTCCTCGAAGCGGAAGAGAGAGGGGCCTTCGTCCACGGCGCGCAGCCAGTCGGCGACTTCACGACCGGTGCAGTGGGGGATGCGGGCGAGCAGGTTGCGGTGGGTCTCCTCGGAGAAGACTTGGGACATCGGCGCCTCCGGACGCGTCGCGATGTGTTCCGTCCTTCACGACACCGTGCCCGAGCGTGGGGGCGTTGGCAACAGTCCCGCAAAGGCACATAAGGTCGCGGGGTGCTCGATACGACGCCTTTGACGGCCGCAGTGGACCATTTCGCCGACCGCCTGCGGGCCGCGCCGCAGAGCCGCCTGCAGCGCGGCGCCGCGACCGAGGCGCTGGCTCTGGCCAGGGAGTTGGCGGCGCGCGCGCAAGCCATCGAGGAGCCGGCCGCCCCGCCGCGCGAGATGCCGGACGCGGGGATGTTCGCCGCCGCCGACCAGATCACCGTCGCGGGGCGCGATCTGGCCCTTGTGCTCAAGGACCCGGAGGAGTTGGCGCGGACGCTGAGGCTCGTGGCGGAGGCGCAGAAGCGGGCCGGGGTCTAGGAGACCGAGGCGATGACGCGGTCGGCGAGGATGTAGACGTTCTCGGTGCCGCACTCGAAGGTCAGGGCGTACGCGCCCGAGATGCCGGAGCCGCCGAGCAGGACCGGGGCGTGGCCCTCGCGCAGGGCGTTGGCGAGGACCTCCGCGGTCTCGCGGTGGCCCGGGGTCATGCAGAGCGTGGTGCCGTCCGTGAAGACGTACACGTCCAGGGTGCCCAGCGGGCCGGGGCGGACGTCGGCGAGGGCGGTGCGGGCGACGGCCAGCTCTTCGAGGCAGGCCACCGTGCGCTCGTGGTCGCCGTACCCCTCCGGGGCGGGGGTCCGCACCGGTACGAAGTCCGGGTGCGAGGGGTGGCGGCGGCGGGCCGCGGCCAACTCCGGCGAATCCCCGGCGATCTCCTCGGCGGCCGGGTCGGCGAAGGGTTCGATCACCGGCTCAAGGCTCTCCGCCTCAAGACCGGTGAAGTCGGCCTGGCGCGGCAGGAACAGCTCGTCGGCGATGCCGTCGGGAATGCCCGGCAGGCCGTGCAGCAGGGACGGCGCGTCCGAGCCCTCGTGAGCCTCCTGGGCGGCCCAGAAGGCGCGGGCCTCGGCCAGTTCCCGCTCGCGCTCCTCGGCGAGCGCCTCGGCCACGGCCGCGCGTATCTCGTCGGCGTCCACGGCGGCACGGGCGCCCGGCACCGTGGGGTGTGACCGGCGGTCGGTGGCACGGCTGTCGGCCGGCTCGGTGCACAGGGCTGCTGTGATCTCGGCGAGCTGCTTGCGCAGGCCGCGCACTGCGTGCAGGACGGCGGCGCCCACGACCGTGGCGGCGGCCGTGGAGAGCAGCAAGGCAAGAGGCATGGCGCTCACTGACGTACTCCCGGTTTCAAGTCGACCCCCGACTTCCTACATCAGCTTGAAGCCTGCACGATCCACCTGTCAGTGCATAACGTCACGAAAAGGACAGGTCTTTGGGCCCTGTGTATCTCCGCAGATGCGCTCTGAGCTGGGCATATGCATCTCCCCCAGGAGATAGGTCACATCCTGGGGGAGATTGGGTCACGAAAAGGTGCAGGGAAAGGAGGCCGGAACTGAGCGTCGATCCCCACCGACTCTGCGTCAGCTCAGGCGCTCGATGACCATCGCCATGCCCTGGCCGCCGCCGACGCACATCGTCTCCAGACCGAACTGCTTGTCGTGGAACTGGAGGGAGTTGATGAGCGTGCCGGTGATGCGGGCGCCCGTCATGCCGAAGGGGTGGCCGACCGCGATGGCGCCGCCGTTGACGTTCAGCTTCTCCAGCGGGATGTCCAGGTCGCGGTAGCTCGGGATCACCTGGGCGGCGAAGGCCTCGTTGATCTCGACCAGGTCGATGTCGTCGATGGTCAGCCCGGCACGCCGCAGGGCCTGCTTGGACGCCTCGACCGGGCCCAGGCCCATGATCTCGGGGGAGAGGCCGGTGACGCCGGTGGAGACGATGCGGGCGAGCGGGGTCAGACCGAGCTCGCGGGCCTTGGTGTCGCTCATGATCACGAGGGCGGCGGCGCCGTCGTTCAGCGGGCAGCAGTTGCCGGCGGTGACCAGGCCGTCGGGGCGGAAGACGGGCTTGAGGCCCTGGACGCCCTCGTACGTGACGCCGGCGCGCGGGCCGTCGTCCTTGCTGACGACCGTGCCGTCGGGGGTGGTGACCGGGGTGATCTCGCGCTCCCAGAAGCCGTTCTTGATGGCTTCCTCGGCGAGGTTCTGGGAGCGGACGCCGAACTCGTCCATGTCCTGGCGGGTGACGCCCTTGGCGCGGGCGAGGTTCTCCGCGGTCTGCCCCATCGCGATATACGCGTCCGGGATCAGGCCGTCCTCGCGCGGGTCGTGCCAGTCCGTGCCGGTCTGCTCGGCGCGGGCCGCGGTGCGGGCCTCCGCGTCGGCGAAGAGGGGGTTGTGGGTGTCGGGCAGGCCGTCGCTCGATCCCTTGACGCTGCGGGACACCATCTCGACGCCCGCCGAGATGAAGACGTCGCCCTCGCCGGCCTTGATGGCGTGCAGGGCCATGCGGCTCGTCTGGAGGGACGAGGAACAGTAGCGGGTGATGGTGCAGCCGGGCAGGTGGTCCATGCCCATCTGTACGGCCACGATGCGGCCGAGGTTGTGCCCCTGCTCGCCGCCCGGCAGCCCGCAGCCGAGCATCAGGTCGTCGATGTCCTTCGGGTCCAGCTCGGGGACCTTGGCGAGGGCGGCCCCGATGATCGTGGCGGTCAGGTCGTCCGGGCGCAGATCCTTGAGCGAGCCCTTGAAGGCGCGGCCGATCGGGGTACGGGCGGCAGAGACGATCACGGCTTCGGGCATCAGGACGCTCCTGCTGGCGGGGGCGCCCCAGGCTGCGGGGCGCGGGATGGGCGGACTCCTGGGAAGTTACCTGTACGTAGGGATGGGCGTCAGGGGGCAGGGGCTGTGATGAGGGACGCATTTCTAAGCGGACGCTCAGGCTGGCGGGGCGCCGGGCAGGGGGGTGCGTTTTCTGGTGCGGGTGCGTCGTGGTTGCTCGCGCAGTTCCCCGCGCCCCTTGAGCGGCCTTCGCGTCGTTCTTCGCTGCGGGTGCGTCGTGGTTGCTCGCGCAGTTCCCCGCGCCCCTGACGGGGTGTTTCGCCTGGCGCCCTAGCGGGAGCGCTCCGTCAGGGGTGCGGGGAACTGTGCGGCCAGCCACCGGCGGGCCGCACGTGGCCGCGGAGCTCACCGCGGCAGCGGGGACGGCTCCGGGGCGTGGATGCGTCGGCGCCGGCGGCGTTTGATGAGGGCCCACGGCCCCCGGGGGCCCGCCGGCATCGCCGCGGTGACCTCCGTGCCGCCCTCCGCCGCGGCCTGCGCGGCCGCCCGCGCCACCGGCAGGAAGCCCTCGCGCCGCGAGATGTCGGGCCGCTCCTCCTCGGGCCACAGGCCGAGCGCCGCGCACAGCGTGGGAAGGACCGCCATGGCCGCGGTCGCGTACCCCTCCGCCGAGGGGTGGTAGTTGTCGGGACCGAACAGCTCCCGCGGGTTCGCCAGGAACTCGGGGCCGAGCAGGTCGCCGAGCGACACCGTCCGCCCGCCCTGTTCGACCGCGCCGATCGTCTGCGCCGCGGCCAGCTGCCGCGAGACCCGGCGGGCCAGCCACCGCAGGGGCTGGTAGACGTTCTCGACGGTGCCGAGGTCGGGGCACGTGCCGACGACGACCTCCGCCCCGGCGGTACGCAGCCTCCGCACCGCCGCCGAGAGGTGCCGCACCGACCGCGTCGGCGGCATCCGGTGCGTCACGTCGTTCGCGCCGATCATGACGACGCAGACGTCAGGCACCCAGGACGGGTCCGAGAGGATCAGCGTCACCTGCCGGTCCAGGTCGTCCGACTGGGCGCCCGGCAGCGCCACGTTCCGCAGGTCCACGGGCCGCTCCGCGACCGCCGCGAGCCCGGAGGCGAGCAGCGCCCCCGGGGTCTGCCCGGCCCGGTGCACGCCCTGTCCCGCGGCCGTGGAGTCGCCGAGCATCGCGAACCGCACCGGTTCGGAGCAGTCGGGACGGCCGGAGTTCTCGACGTACGCCCTGCCGTAGCGGCCGTCGGCCCGCGGTGGATCCGCGTGGGACCCGCCCACGGACCGCTTCGCCAACTGCACCTCGGCGAGCACCACGCCGACCGTCGCGGCCCCGATCAGCCCGATGCCTCCGCCGCCGTACGCCGCGCCCGCGGCGATCCGCCGTGCCACCCTCGCCCTCGACATGCCCCGCAGCCACCTCCTCGTTGCCGAATCGCGGTACATCCACTCATTGCCCCGTAAGCACGGTCGGCCAATCGCAAGCGGAGGTGAACGGATGAGGGGCCCCTTGGACACCCTGGACACCCTTAGGCTGACGGCACCCATTCATAATTCGTCGCACTACATCGCAGCCCGGAGACAACGGTGCAATTCCACGACTCGATGATCAGCCTCGTCGGCAATACCCCGCTGGTAAGGCTCAACAACGTGACCGCGGGCATCCAGGCGACCGTCCTGGCCAAGGTCGAGTACTTCAACCCCGGCGGATCCGTGAAGGACCGCATCGCGCTGCGCATGATCGAGGCTGCCGAGCAGAGCGGGGAGCTGAAGCCCGGCGGGACGATCGTCGAGCCGACGTCCGGCAACACCGGGGTCGGGCTCGCCATCGTGGCCCAGCAGAAGGGCTACAAGTGCATCTTCGTCTGCCCGGACAAGGTGTCCCTCGACAAGATCAATGTGCTGCGCGCGTACGGCGCCGATGTGGTCGTCTGCCCGACCGCCGTCGACCCCGAGCACCCGGATTCGTACTACAACGTCTCCGACCGGCTCGTACGCGAGACGCCCGGCGCGTGGAAGCCCGACCAGTACAGCAACCCGAACAACCCGCTCTCCCACTACCACTCCACCGGCCCCGAGCTGTGGGAGCAGACGGAGGGGAAGATCACCCACTTCGTCACGGGCATCGGGACCGGCGGCACCATCTCCGGGACCGGCGGCTATCTGAAGGAGATCTCGGAGGGGAAGGTCAGGGTCGTCGGCGCCGACCCCGAGGGGTCCGTGTACTCCGGCGGGTCCGGGCGGCCCTACCTCGTCGAGGGCGTCGGCGAGGACTTCTGGCCGACGGCGTACGACCGTGACGTCACCGACGAGATCATCGCGGTGTCCGACAAGGACTCCTTCCAGATGACGCGGCGCCTCGCCAAGGAGGAGGGGCTGCTCGTGGGCGGCTCCTGCGGCATGGCGGTCGTCGCGGCGCTGCGGGTCGCGGAGCGGCTGGGCCCGGACGATGTCGTCGTCGTCCTCCTGCCCGACTCCGGGCGCGGCTACATGAGCAAGATCTTCAGCGACGAGTGGATGAACGACTACGGCTTCCTGGAGGAGCCCGGCGACCAGCCGCGCGTCGGCGACGTGCTGGGCCGCAAGGAGGGCGGCGCGCTGCCGTCGCTGGTGCACATGCACCCCGAGGAGACGGTGGGCGAGGCCATCGACGTGCTGCGCGAGTACGGCGTCTCGCAGATGCCGATCGTGAAGCCGGGCGCCGGTCACCCCGACGTGATGGCCGCGGAGGTCATCGGCTCCGTCGTCGAACGCGAGCTGCTCGACGCCCTGTTCACCCAGCGCGCCTCGCTCGGCGACCCGCTGGAGAAGCACATGTCGGACCCGCTGCCGCAGGTCGGCTCCGGTGAGCCGGTGGCCGACCTGATGTCGGTGCTCGGCCGCGCCGACGCGGCGATCGTCCTCGTCGAGGGCAAGCCGACGGGTGTCGTGAGCCGGCAGGACCTGCTCGCGTTCCTCGCGGAGCAGCAGGGGCAGTGACCGTCGGAGCCGTGGGGTGGACTTCGCGGAAGTGGTACGAGCGTGTCATGTCCGCGCAGCACCCGCTTAACACTGCTCCGGCACATTGGTGGTTGTCGGCGTCAGGAACTCCGGAGCGGCTCCCGGACCTCCATGGACGCCTGGACGTGACCCGGCTTTGACCTGGCCTACGTCCCTCGCGGGGACCGCCGTCGTCCCGCCCCCCGGGTGACCGGGGGTGTGCGGCGGTCCCCGCGACTGCTTACGGGGCGCTCAGCGCCCAACTGCCCAGCAGCGCGAGGCGGTCCGCTGCCTCGCTTGCCGGTTCCGCCATGTAGACGATCAGCATCTGCTCGGGGTCGCCGGGCAGTGTCAGTGTCTCGTACGGCAGGGCCAGTTCGCCGACGAGCGGGTGGATGATCCGCTTCACGCCGTGGGTCTTCTCCTTGACCTGGTGGTCCGCCCACAGGCGGCGGAAGGCCTCGCTCTTGACGGACAGCTCGCCCACCAGGGCGCTGAGTCGCGTGTCCGCGGGGCAGCGCGCTGCGTCCAGGCGCAGATACGCGACGGTCTCCGCCGCGACCGCCTCCCACTCCGGGTAGCAGGCGCGTGCCGGGGCGTGCAGGAAGACCTGGCGGGGGACGTTGCGTTCGGCGGGCGACAGCCGGGACCAGCCGTTGAGGGCGTCGCCGAGGGCGTTCCAGGCGAGGACGTCCATGCGGCGGCCGACGATGAACGCGGGCGCCCGGTCGATGGTGTCGAGCAGCAGCCGCAGACCGGGGCGGACCTTCTGCGCGGCGGACTTGTCCTTGCGGGGGCGCGGCCGCGGGCGGGCCACCGTGCGCAGATAGGCGTGCTCGGTCTCGTCCAGGCGCAGCACGCGCGCGATGGCGTCGAGCACGGCGTCGGAGACCGAGGGGCCGCGGCCCTGTTCGAGCCGGATGTAGTAGTCGACGCTGACGCCCGCCAACTGCGCGACCTCCTCGCGGCGCAGGCCGGGCACGCGGCGGCGGCCGTGCGAGGCGAGGCCCACGTCGGCGGGTTGTATGCGGGCGCGCCGTGAGCGCAGGAAGTCTCCGAGGTCGCCGTCCATGTGTTCGATCCTAGGCGGCGGGGACGGATCGAGCCTGGTACTGGCAGACCTAGGAAAAGCGCATCCCTGGGTGGCGGGACGTGCGCCCCGCAGAGTTGGCACCGGCGCCGCCAGGGAACAAGCCCGGCGGCCGGGACCAACAGGGAGAACCCCCATGACGTACACGACACTTGAGGGCCGTACCGCCATCGTCACCGGAGCCGCCAGCGGCATCGGCGAGGCGACGGCCCGGCTGCTCGCCGGGCAGGGCGCGCGGGTCGTGCTGCTCGCCCGGCGCGCGGAGCGCCTGGCGGAGCTGGCCGGGAAGATCGAGGCGGACGGCGGCACGGCGCTCGCCGTCGCCGCCGACGTCACGGACCAGGCGTCGGTGGACGCCGCCGCCGAGCGGGTCCGGGCGGCCTTCGGGCGGGTGGACCTGGTGGTGAACGCGGCGGGCGTGATGTTCCCGAACCCGGTCGCCGAGGGCCGCGCCGACGAGTGGCAGCGCATGCTGGACACGAACGTGGCGGGCGCGCTGCGGATCATCCGCGCCTTCACGCCGGACCTGATCGCGGTGGCCGAGGAGGGCGGCACGGCGGACCTGGTCAACATCTCGTCGGTCGCCGCGCATCTCGCCTTCCCGCACTACGCGGTGTACGGGGCGACGAAGGCGGCGCTGACCTACCTCTCCGAGTCGCTGCGTACGGAGTTCGGCCCGCGCGACGTCCGCGTCACCAACGTGGAGCCCGGACTGACGGAGACGGAGCTGCGCGGGCACATCGACAACGAGGAGTTGAGCGGTCAGCTGGACGGCATGTTCGGCGCCATCGGGTCGCTCGCCTCCGACGACGTCGCGGACCTCATCGCCTACGCGGCCAGCCGCCCCCGGCACGTCAACCTGCGTCAGCTGATCGTGCTGCCCACGCGTCAGGCGTAAGCCCAGGACAGCAGTGGATTACTCGTCGTCCCACTCCGAAGTGCGGCCCTTGCGCCGCTGCCCGAAGCCCGCGCCGCGGACCGCGTGCACCGCGTTCACGCCGAAGATGCCCGCCCAGGTCACGAAGAGCCCGGTCAGGCCCGCGTTGGCCACGCCGATCGCGGAGAGCGGGACCGCGAGGATCAGCGAGATCACGCCGAAACCGAACCGCTCGCTCCACGAGTCCAGGGCGCTGCCGCCGGACGGGCGGGCGCCGCGGGCGACGACCATCTGCTGTTCGGCCAGGTGGCGGCGCATACGGCGGTCGACCGTACCGTCGAGGCGTTGCTCGATCTTGCCGAGGAACGAGTCGACCAAGGCGGAGTCGTACTCTTCGCCGAGCTCTCTGCGGGCGTGCAGAGTGGCGTCGAGTTCCTTCTTGAGTTCGGCGTCACGGGCTTCCATACGGGCTACGTTACGGCGCCTGGGCCCCGGAGGCGGTGGGGGTAACCCCCCTTTCCACCCGGGGCCCAGCCCCCGGCCGCACGGCATCGCGCCCGGCCGGGGCCCGGTACAGCACCCTGTCGCTAGCTCCGCTCGGTGATTCCGTGCCGCGCAGCCCACTCGTCGGCGACGAGCGGGACGACGTGCTGGCCGGGGATGCGGCCCCAGCTGGGCAGCAGACGAGAACGGTCACGCCCCCTTCCGGCATCGACGCGGTGTCCGGAGCTGAGCGACCGGCCGCTGACGGATGATGTGACCGTGGCGGCCGGGCTGCTCGACCCGTTCACCCGCCTCTGGGCGGAACCCGGCGCCGGAACGACCGGGGATACGACCGGGGATAGGACCATGAGTACGACCGTGGGTACAGACATCCTGAGGGGGACGACGGCATGACGGACAGCCCTGCCGCGCGACTGCAAGTGCTCTTCGAGGGGCACCGGCTCACGCCCACGCAGCGCCGCATCGCGCACTGCATGGTGCGGCGGGCGGCGGACGTCCCCTTCCTCTCCAGCGTCGAACTGGCGGAGCTGGCCGGGGTGAGCCAGCCCTCGGTCACCCGCTTCGCGGTGGCGCTGGGCTTCGACGGCTACCCCGCCCTCCGCAGACACCTCCGGGACGTGGCGCCCGCCGAGGCGGCCGGCGGGGACGACCTCAACGAGTACCAGCAGGCGGTCGAGGCGGAGATCGAGAACCTCCGGCACCTGGCGGAGGCCCTCGCGGACCCGAGCCCGGTGGAGCGGGCGGGCCGGCTCCTCGCCGCCTCCCGCCCCCTCCCCGTCCTCGGCCTGCGCGCCGCCGCCTCCCAGGCGTACGGCTTCTCCTACTTCGCCGCCAAGGTCCACCCCGACGTACGCCTCCTCGACGAGGGCGGCACGATGCTGACGGACCGCATCGACGCGGCGGTCCGCGCGGGCGCGACGGCCCTCCTCTGCTTCGCGCTCCCGCGCCACCCCCGCGAGGTCGTCGACGCGCTGGCCCACGCCAGGGAGGCGGGCCTCACGGTGATCACGGTGGCGGACTCCCCGTTCGCCCCGGTGGCGACGTACTCCCACCTCCTGCTCCCGGCAGCCGTGGGCACGGGCCTGGCCTTCGACACGGCGTGTGCCCCGATGCTGCTGGGCCGGGTCCTCCTGGAGGCCATGTGCGACGGCCTTCCGGACGCGCAGGCGCGCCTGGAGGAGTTCGACGCGGGGGCGGCGGCGCGGGGGTTGTTCGTGGAGTGAGGGGCGCTTATCCGGGCCCACCCACCAGGGTGAGGCAGCCGACGCCCCGGTCCGGCGGGGTGCCGGGCCGAGGTGCCGGGACGGGCCGGGGCTGTTACACGTACTCGATCAGCCAGCCGGCCGGGTTGTCGTCCATCGAGTCGCCCGCGTTCTTCTTCATGCGCCCGATGGCGATCTTCATGGATCCCTGGGCGAGCTTCTCGGCGAGGCGGGGAGCGTTGTCCTGCACGTCCCGCACCTTGACGCCGCCCCAGGGCCTTGCCGTCATACACGCTCACACCCAGCTTGACGTCCCCCCAGGCACAGAGCGGCGCCAGGCAGCGGAGGCTTGGCAGTACGCCTGCGTTCAGCGGGCACCCCATGCTCCATCCGTCAGCATCCCTTCCCGGACTACGGTGGCGTTGTTCAGGCGGGGCCGCAGGAGGCCTGCGGGGCACCGGCTGAGGCGCCTCTACGCCTTCGGTACCGAGAAGCGGAAGAGCTTGCCGGACCAGGTGGCGTACAGGTGGTCGCCGATGGCCTGCGCCGACCAGGAGCCGGAGCCGCCCGTGGCCCGGTGGTGCCACACCTGTTCGCCGGTGTCGGCGTGGAAGGCGTACAGGCCCTTCTCGCCCGCGGCGAGGAAGAGTCCGCGCAGGGCGCCCAGGAGGTCGAGGTCGCCCAGGGCCGTCCCCGCCGTCCAGCGTTTCGTGCCGGTCTTGGCGTCGATCCCGTACAGGACCTTCTTGTCGAGGTAGCAGACGGTCGCGCCGGCGCGGGCGTAGCCGCGGTTGCCGCGCGCGGCGGTCTGCACCGTCCACAGGGTCTTGCCCGACTCCGGGTCGAAGGCGGCGAGCAAGCCGCGGGTCGAGCCGCTGAAGCCGGTGCCCGGGTAGCAGAACAGGGTGCCGTCGAGCAGGCTCATGCACCCTGCGTAGCCGAGGATCTCGCTGTTCGTGGGCGGGAGTTCGGTGGCTTCGCTCCAGAGCGTCTCGCCGTTGTCGGGGTCGAGGGCGAGCAGCTTCATGTCGGCGTCGATGCCGTAGAGCACCTTGCCCTTGTCCGGTGGGTAGAGCGTGACGAGGTCCTTCGCCCATACGCGCTTGCCCGTGTCCCGGTCCAGGGCGGAGTAGCCCCTGAGCATCGCGCCCGGTTTCGTCTTCGACGCGCCGCCCCAGGCGAGCGGCGCGCCCGCCGGAGTGACGCCGAGGACCATGCTCACGTCCTTCACGTCGCGCGAGGTCCACCGCACCTCGCCGCTCGACGCCTCCAGCGCCTGGAAGCGTCCACCGCTTGTGATCATGACCAACTTGCCGTCCGAGAGGTCCAGTTTGGGCGCGCTGCCCCCGGCCGGGGACGCGTCCCACAGCTCCTTGCCGGACCGGCCGTCGAACGCGTGCACCTTGCCGTCGGTACGTACGGTGTAGACGCGCTTGTCGTCGGGGAGGGCGTCGGTGTTCTGGCCGCCCAGGTCCTTCCACAGGAGCTTGCCGGTGGCCCGGTCGAAGCAGGCGCCGGAGGCCTGCTGGGTGCACAGCAGCGTGGACCGGGTCACCGCGCGCAGGGACATGCCGGGCTGTGGAAGTTCCTTGGTCCAGTCGAGTACGGGGGTGGCGGCTGTGCCCTTGCCGTTCTCGCCGTCCTCGCCCCGTGAGCGCAGGAACCACGTGGTGCCGCCGGCCGCCGCGGTCACGGCGAGCGCGACGCCGCCGGTCAGCAGCCGGCGGCGGCTGAGCAGCGGGGCGCGTACCGCGTCCTGAAGTGTGCGCTGGTCCTCGGTCACCTGGAGCTCGACCGCGCCGAGCCAGCCGGCGGTGGTCTCCGGGCGCAGCCAGGCCTGGAGTTGCTCGACGGTGGGGCGGCGGGCGGGGTCCTTGTCGAGGCACGCGGCGACGATGCCGAGCAGGCCGTGGGGGACGCCGGTCAGCTGTGGCTCTTCGTAGGCGGCCCGGTAGAGCAGGGCGTGGACCGCGCCGGTGCCGAAGGGCGGAATGCCGGTGGCGGCGAAGGCGAGTACGGCGCCGAAGGCGAACACGTCGGACGCGGGCGTCAGTTCGAGGCCCCGCGACTGCTCGGGCGACATGTAGCCGGGCGACCCCGCGACCTGGCCCTCGGCGGTGAGCACGGTTCCGTCGACGGCCCTGCTGATGCCGAAGTCGATGACCCGGGGGCCGTCCAGGGTGAGCAGGATGTTGGACGGTTTGAGGTCGCGGTGGATGAGCCCGGCGCGGTGGATCGCGGCCAGCGCCTCGGCCAGGCCGCCGCCGAGTACGCGCAAGGTGGGCTCGGGCATCGGCCCGTGGGCTTCCAGGGCGTCCGTGAGGGAAGGGCCGGGGATGTACGCGGTGGCCAGCCACGGCTGCGGCCCCTCGGGGTCGGCGTCCACGACCGGCGCGGTGAAGGCGCCGGAGACCGCGCGGGCTGCGTCGACCTCGGCCTTGAAGCGGCGGCGGAAGTCGGGGTCGGCGGCCAGTTCGGGACGTACGACCTTGACGGCCACCGCACGGCCACTGCGCGACGCGGCGAGGTGGACGCGGCCCATGCCGCCCGCGCCGAGCTCCCGGATCACCCGGTAGGGGCCGATGTACGAGGCGGGGGAGGCGGCGGGGGAGGCGGCTTGCGGGGGCGGCGCGGACGGCGGCATGGGCGGTGTGGTCATGAGGTGTCGCTCCGGAAGGCGTAAAGGGTGGTCTCGGACGCGGCGAAGAGCGTGCTGCCGGAGATCTGGAGCAGCCATTCGCTCTTGCCCCCGTTCTTGCCGGACGGCTGGTGCGCCCAGAGCGGCTTGCCGTCGGAGGCGCGCAGGACGATGAACCCCGGGACGTCACCGGTGGCGAACGAGGCGATGGCCACCACGGACGCGGAGACGGTCGGCCCCTGGCTGTCCGCGCCGCCGGTGGTCGTCAGGTGCACCGGGCTCGCGGTGTGCCACACCTGCTCGCCGCTGCGCATGTCCAGGGCGAACACGGTGCCCGGACCGTCGTGGAGATAGGCCCGCTTGCCGCGGACCCTCGCCGCGCTGATGGTGGTCGTCTCGTTGACGGCGGTCCACAGCTTCTTGCCGTCGGTGACGCGGAAGGCCTGCGCCTTCGTACTGGTGACGAGGAGCGTCTTGCCGTCGGTGGAAAGGTGCGGATAGGCGCCGGGCTTGATGACGTCAGGGACCTTCCACCGTTCGGCGCCCGAGCGCAGGCCCAGGCCACGGAGCGTGCCGTTGTCCTGGAGGAAGCAGAGGTTCCCGTCGGCGTACGCCTGGAAGTCGCTGCCCTTGACCGTGCGCGACCACAGCACCTCGCCCGAGCGGAGATCGACCGCGAGCGCCCCGTAACCCTTGTGACCACTGGTGCCGACGACCGCGACCGGACCGGCGACGGACAGGACGCTGTCGACGAAGTCGGCGGACTGGGCGTCGGCGCCCTGCTCGGTGAGCGCGTGGGTGAACTTCTGTCTGCCTGTGGCGTCGACACCGGACAGATAACCGCGCTCGCCGCTCCACGCCGAGGCGAACAGCGTCGATCCGCGCACGCCCAGCCATTTCGGGTCGGTGGAGACGTCGGAGGGCAGGCGCAGCGAGCCCGTCCAGCGTTTCTTCCCGGTGGTGCTGTCGTAGGCGGTCGCGCGTCTCTGCTCCCAGTGCACCAACGTGTCGCCCAAGAGCTGTAGTTGTGCGCTCGCCAGCTTCTTCAGCGGGACCGACCACCGCGGCTTCGGCCCGGCCGGAACCTTGGGCTCGGGTCGGCCGGTGGTGCCCGCGCTGCCGCTGCCGTTGCCGCCGCTCCGGGCCGGGGTCGTGCCGGGCTTCGACCGCCACCCGGCCAGCGCCGCGGCCCCTCCGCCCGCCGCGACCGTGGTGCCCGCCGCGGCGATCCACAGGAACCTGCGGCGGCTCGGCCCCCTTGGGCCGTCGGCGGCGAACGGGTCGACGGGCGGTGCGAGGGACGTCAGGGGCACGGGCGGCGCGGCCACCAGAACGGCGGCGTGCGCCTCCCGCCGCGCCAGGTCCTCCCGCACGCCATCGATGAGCAGCGCGCCAGGATCGGCGGCCCCCAGCGCGCCCAGCACCGACGCGGAGGGCGGCCTGCGGACGGGGTCCTTCTCCAGGCAGGCACTGATCAGCGGGCTCAAGGCCGCGGGTACGCCATCCAGTTCGGGCGGCTCGTGGACGGCCCGGTAGAGGATCTCGGCCGTCCCTCCGGTGCCGAAGGGGCCCCGCCCGGTCGCCGCGAAGACCAGGACGCAGCCCAGGGAGAAGATGTCGGCCGCCGGTCCCGCCTCGCGGCTCGACATGATCTGCTCGGGCGCCATGAACCCGGGCGTCCCCATCACGGCACCCGTCCGGGTCACCTGGGTGGCGTCCACCGCGCTGCTGATGCCGAAGTCGATGACGCGGGGCCCGTCCTCGGCGATGAGTACGTTGCCGGGCTTGAGGTCGCGGTGGACGATGCCGGCGTCATGGATGGCGAGCAGCGCCTCCGCGAGGCCGGTGCCCAGGGCCCGCAGCCCGGCCTCGGGCAGCACACCGAAGCCGCGTACGACATCGTGCAGCGACGGCGCGGGGACGTAGGCCGTGGCCAGCCAGGGCTGTGGGGCCTCCGCGTCCGCGTCGAGCACCGGCGGGGTGAAGAAGCCGCTCACGCGGCGGGCGGATTCGGCCTCGCGCCGGAAGCGCCCGCGGAAGTTCGGCGCCTCGGCGTACTCGGGCCGGATGACCTTCAGGGCGACCAGCCGCGAACCCGGCGACCTGGCCAGGAACACCCTGCCCATGCCGCCCTCGCCGAGGAGCTGGAAGACCTCGTAGGGGCCGATACGGGCGGGGCTCTGCGGGCTCTGCTGCCGGGGGCCGCCCCGGCCCGGCGGCTGCGGCACTGTGGGGTGCACGGGCTGCACGGGCCGTACGACCGTGGGGTCGCTGCCTTCGTAGGGATGTGTGTGCACGTCGTCGCCGCGGCGGTCAGCTCAGCGAGGCGAGCACGTCACGGGCGGCGGTGATGGCGGCGTCCTCGGCCTGCTTCTGCGTGGTGTCGGACGTACTCCGGCTGTAGGTGAAGTCCACGCTGAGCGAGGCGTTGCCCTCACGGACGACCACCTCGGACTGTGCCAGCGTCCCGTCCCTGGCGTCGACGGTGCTGACGACGAGAGCCTCCTCGCCGAGCCCGCTGACCGGCCGGGAGCCCTCCGCCTTGCGCAAACCATTGAGGTCACTGAGAGCGGTTCTCTTCTTGAGGTCGTACTGGCCCTTGGCACTCGCGGCGACCGTGAGGCTCACGCTCAGGCTCTGATAGCGACCGTAGTCGGCGGGCTCCCACCTCGGCATCCTGGTGATCATCGTGGCCAGGTCCTTGTCGTCCATCAGGCCGGGTGTGCATTCACCTCCGGGCGCGATCTTCTCGATGGTGGACGCCTTGATCAGCTCGCACCCCTTGGGCACCTTGGTGAACGCCTTGCCCGACGACGGCGCCTTCGGCTTGGCGGCGTCTCCCGGTGCGCCGGAGGGCTTGCCCGACGCGGTGCCGCCCTTGTCGTCGTCCCCCGACGTGGCGATGACCACGCCGACGACCACGGCCACGGCGAGTGCCGCGGCGCCGCCGATCAGCCATATGCGCGAACGGCCGCCGCGCGGGGCGGAGTTGCCGGGGCCGCCCGCCGGAACCGGCTGCGACCAGGCCGAAGGCCCGCCCGGCGCCTGCGGCGGGACGGGCGGCGGCGCCTGGCCGGGCATCGGGGGCGGCGCCTGGCCGGGGCCGCCGAAGCCCTGCCGGGGATCCGCCTGCGGGTTCTCACTCACGGAACAGCTCGCTTTCCTACGGTTCACGCCCTCGGGAGCGGACACAACGCGCCGTACCCTCTCGCGAGACACTGCAATGCCGATGAAATCCTGCTGAAGCAGAGGACGCGGACGCCGCTGGGAAGCGGGGAACCGCGGGTGACTACGGGGAGCACGGGGGACTTTGGCGTGGAGACGAGCACAGCGGACACGACCGGCTCAGGCGGGACGACAGGTGCGAAGGACACGAAGGGCACGGAGGGCACGGAGGGTATGGGGGACACGGACGCCGCGGCGGACCGCCTGCGCCTCGCCCTGCTCGGCCCGGTCGGCGCCCATCGCGGGGAGGTGCCGCTCGACCTGGGGCCCGTACGACGTCAGGCCGTGCTGGCCGCACTGATCCTGCGTACGGAGACACTCGTCACCCATCAGCGACTGCTGGACGACGTATGGGGACTGGAGCCCCCGGGCACGGGCCGCCGCGTCCTGCCCAGCTACGTCTACCCCCTGCGCAAGGCACTGGACGTACCCGGCACCGGGCCCGCCGCATCCGTGATCCGCGGTGAGCGAGGCGGCTACCGCTTCGTACCGGGACAAGCCCGCACGGACATAGGCGAGTTGGCCGGACAGGCCGCCGCGGCACGCCGCGCGAAGGCCGCGGGCGACCTCGGCACCGCCCTCGACAGCTGTACGCGGGCACTGGACCTGTTCCGCGGGGAGCCGCTGTCCGGTCTGCCCGGCCCGTTCGCCGACGCGGAGCGGCAGCGCCTCGCCCGGCAGCGGCGCACCCTCCACCAGGAGCGGGCGGAGTGCCTGGTGCTCCTGGGCCGGTACGCGGAGGCTCTGGACGAACTCCTGGCCGCGCCCACGGCACAGCCGCACGACGAACCGCTCGCCGCCCTGCGGATGCGCGCGCTGTACGGCAGCGGTCGGCAGGCCGAAGCGCTCGCCGCCTACCAGGAGACCCGGGACCGGCTCCGCGGCGAGCTGGGCGTGGAGCCCGGCGAGGAGCTGCGCCGGGTGCACCAGGGCGTACTGCGCCGGGACGACCTGATGCTGCTCGGCCGGACGCCGCTGCGCCACGCCACGGGCCCCGTCGCCGCACAGGCACCACCTCCACCCCCACCCGCGCCCTCGTCCTCGCCGCCACGATCGTCACGCCCCCACCGCAACGAACTCCCCGGCGACACCCCCTGGCTCGTAGGCCGCGAACCGGAACTCGCCCTGCTCACCGCACCGGCGCCCCAAGGCTCCGTCTCCGTGGCCGCCATCGACGGCACGGCGGGCGTCGGCAAGACCGCGCTGATGGTCCGCGCCGCCTGGACGCTGCATGACCAGTACCCGGACGGCTGCCTGTTTGTGGACCTGCACACGCACGGCGCCCCCCACGAGAGCCCGCGTCCGCAGCGCGCACTGCACCGGCTGCTCCGTGCCGTCAACGGCGCCGACGACGAAGTGCCGGACGAGCTGGACGAGTTGGTCACCGCCTGGCGCGCGGCCACCAGCTCCCTGCGGCTGCTGCTGGTCGTGGACGACGCCCGCAGCGCGGAACAGGTACGCCCCTTGCTGCCCGCGGGCCCGGGAAGCCGCGTCCTTGTGGCCGGCCGCCAGCGTCTGCCCGGCCTCGACGCCGACCGGCGGCTCACCGTGGAGCCGCTGGACACGGGCGAGGCGGTGACGCTGCTCACGCGCCTCCTCGGCGCAACCCGCGCCGAACAGGAACCGGAGGCCGCGCGGGAACTCGCCCGCCGCTGCGGCGGTCTCCCGCTGGCGCTGCGGATCACCGGGGCCCGGCTGCAGAACCGCCCGTCCTGGACACTGGCCCACCTGGTCGGCCGGATGTCGGACGACGAGCGCCGCCTGGGCGAGCTGCGGGCGGAGGACCGCAGCGTGGAGGCCGCCTTCCGGATGTCCTACGACCTGCTCACCCCCGAACTACAGCGCGCGTTCCGGGCGTTGGGGCAGGCCCCGACCGCCGAGTTCGACGGGCTCGCCCCCGCCGTCATGCTGGGCCGCTCGCTCCAGGACACCGAGGACCTCCTGGAGCGCCTGGTCGACGCGAGCCTGCTCCAGCAGCCACGGGCAAGCCGCTACCGGCTGCATGATCTCGTACGCGACCACACGCGCCGCCTCGCCGCCGCCGTGCCCGAGGAGGCCGCCGCGGACCGCGCCGCCGTGCTGCACCTCTACACAGCGGCCGGGCGCATCGCCAGCGACTGGGGCCCCGAGGGCTTCCCGACCGGCCCCGACATCTCCGACTCCCCCTTCTCGAACTGGCGGGAGGCCGACGCGTGGCTGGACGCCGCGGGCGGCCAACTGCTCGACGTGGTCGCCTTCGCGGCGGCCACCGGGCAGCACGACCACGCCTGCTGGATCGCCGAGGCACTGGTCGACCCGCTGGTCCGCCAGGGCCGCTACCACGAGTGCCGCGCCGCCCTGGAGCTCGCGCTGCCCAGCGCCGACCTGGCCGACGACCGGCGGATGCCCTCCTCCCTGCGCAACTGCTCGGCCATCGCGGACATCTACCAGGGGCGCTTCCAGCAGGCCCACGCCTGGTGCGCCGACGCGCTGCGTCTCGCCCGCCACCAGGGCGACCTGCGTGAACAGGCGCGGGCCACCGCCGGTCTTGGCGCCGCTGAGCGCGCGCTGGGCCGCTTCCCGGAGGCGGTCGCCCATCTGAGCGAGGTCATGGGGCTGGCGGCCCGGCTCGACGACGACTGGCTGGCCGGGATGTCGAGCTGCAACCTCGGCGCCCTCCACGACCAGCAGGGACGGCACGAGGAGGCACTCACGTACTACGCCACCTCCCTCACCTTCGCCGAGAAGATCGGCCGCCCCCGAATGATCAGCAAGACCCTGTGCTTCACCGCCGAGGCCCACCTGGCACTCGGCCGGCACACCGAGGTCAAAGACCTGGCGAGGCGCGCGGCGGAGCTGGCCCGGGAGGTCGGCGACCTGCAACTGCGCGCGACGAGCCTGTCGCTGCTCGGCGCCGCGGAACACGGACACGGCGACCTGCCGTTGGCCATCACTCTCCAGCGCGAGGCCCTGGCCACGCTCACCGAGCACACCAGCAGGCATCTGGAGATGGAGGTCCGCCGCCGACTCGGACGCACGTACGCGGCAGCGGGCCGCCAGGCCGAGGCAGAGCAGCAGTTCCATATCGCCCGGTCCCTGGCCGGGGCGGAGGAGGGGGGTCAGGAAGAGGAGAGCCGGTTCTCACCCTCTCCTCAGATTCCGCCGCTAACCTCCTCCGCCGAAGCAGCGGAGGCATAGCGGCGGTACAGCGGCGGCACAGGAGGCGACGACGTGGGACGCGGCGGACATGGTCTGGTGAGGGTGCCGGTGGTGGTGCGGGCCGGGGCGGCGCCCCTGTGGTGGCTCGGGGTGGCCGCCGCCGGTGTCGGGGCGCTGCCGGACGGGCTCACCGGGCGGCGCATCGGCGCGCTCGCCGGGGCCGCGCTGTTCATCGTGACGGCCGCCGTCATCGCGTACGCCCGTAGGAAGCGCTACACCGCCCTCGCCCGCGAGGCGACCCGCGCCGGGAAGTACGACGTGCTCCAGAGCCGGTCGGTGACCGTACGCAACTGGCGGCGCGGGCACCGCTGGTGGCTCGTGGCCGCCTTCCTCGCCGCGCTCGGCAGCGCCTTCGCCCTGCCCGTGGCGGGCGGCGCGGTGCTGGCGGGCGCGGGAGTCGGCCTGTGGGCGAAGGCCGCCTGGCTCGGCCGCCGGGAGGGGGACGGCGATGTGCTCCTGTGGGTACGCGTCGACTGGCTCGGACGCGGGGCGGGCGCCCCTGTGGGCAAGACGGTCAAGGCGTACCGCATCACGGGCCCGGCGGCGGGTGACGCCCTGCCGGGCGGGGCGCGGCGCCGCACCGCCGCCGTGTGACGCCCGGGGTCACTCCTCGCCCCGCGCCTTCAGCACCATCTTGTTGACCACCCACAGCGCCACCCCGATGACGATCAGGATGCCCGCGCGGATGTAGACCTCCGCGGGACGGTCGGCGAGCGGGCTCGCCAGGATCACCGCCGTGATCGCGCCGAGCACCGGAAGGACGGTCGGCGTGCGGAAGTGCGTGTGGTCGACGGGGTCGCGGCGCAGGACCAGTACCGCCACGTTGACCACCGCGAACACGCAGAGCAGCAGGAACGCCGTCGTGTCCCCGAGCCCCTCGATCTCGCCCGTCGAGACCAGGCCGACCGCGAGGAGCGAGACGAAGACGATGCCGACGACCGGGGTACGGCGCTTGGCGAGGACGCGGCCCATGGCGCGCGGCAGGATGCGTTCGTTGGCCATGCCGTAGCAGAGCCGCGAGGCCATCATGATGTTGATCAGCGCCGAGTTGGTGACCGCGAAGAGGGCGATCAGCGCGAAGAGCTTGTGCGGGAAGTCGACGCCACCGGCCTTCACCACCTCCAGCAGAGGCCCACTGGAACCCTCCAGCGTCTTGTAGTCGACCAGGAGGGACGAGACCAGCGCCACCAGGACGTAGATCGTGCCCGTCACCGCGACCCCGATGAAGATCGCGCGCGGGAAGGTGCGCACCGGGTCCTTGGTCTCCTCGGCCATGTTGACCGAGTCCTCGAAGCCCACGAAGGCGAAGAAGCCGAGCGCGGTCGCCCCCAGCACCCCGGTCATCAGGGCGTAGCCCGTGCCGCCCCCGCCGGCCTCGAAGTCGGTGAGGCGGGAGGGTTCGCCGTCCCCGCTCAGTACGGCGTACGCGCCGATGGCGAGGATGATCGCGAGACCGGTCAGTTCTACGAGGGTCAGGACCACGTTCGTCTTCACGGACTCCGAGACGCCCCGCATGTTCAGCGCCGCGAGCAGGACGATGAAGGTGATCGCGATCAGGGTCGGCGGCAGCGCGTCGCCCGTCAGCTCACCGAGGTAGTCACCGCTGAAGGCGCGGGCCGCCGCGCTCGCCGACGAGAGCCCCGAGCACATCACCATGAAGGCGATGATGAAGGTGAGGAACGGCGTCTTGAACGCCTTCTGGGTGTAGAGCGCGGCCCCGGCCGCCTTCGGATACTTGCCGACCAGTTCGACGTACGACGCCGCCGTCAGGATCGCCACGACGAAACCGATCGCGAACGGCAGCCACAGCGCGCCGCCGACCTTCCCCGCGACCTTGCCGGTGGTGGCGTAGATGCCCGTGCCGAGGATGTCGCCGATCACGAAGAGGATCAGCAGCTTGGGGCCGATGGCGCGGTGCAGCGCGCCGTCGTCGGCGGGCGGTGGTGGTGCGGCGGTGGGCGTGCCGGATGTCGTCACAGGAGCCTCCCCCGAGAACGTGGCCTGGGAGGGAGGGTCTGCCCGTGATCCAGGTCACTATGCGCGAGTTGAGGAACCTCAGAGGTACCGCGTTGAGGAACCTCAGAGGTACCGCAGCGCGTCCCGTTCCGAGCCGCCGCCCGCCTCCGCCACGATCTCGTCGAGCGTCTGCGGCTCACGCGCGGCGGCGAACCGCACCTCGTCGGCGTACGTCGCGAAGCCGTGGATGCCGGGCCGGGCAAGGCTGTTGTAGGCGTAGTGGGCCGTGAAGTAGTAGGCGCCGGTGTCCAGGACCGCCACGTGATCCCCCTGTTCGAGCAGCGGCAGCGGGCGGTTCTCGGCGAGCAGGTCGCCCGCGAAGCAGGCCGGGCCCGCGATGTCCTGGCCGACGGCGGGCCCGCTCTTGGGCCGCCCCTTCGCGTCGTACGCGGCGATCCGCAGCGGCCACGAGAGCGGCGCGTACACCGTCCGCGTCGCCACCTGCACGCCCGCGTGCGTCACCGCGATGGGCCTGCCGCCCGCCTTCTTCGCGTACTCGACGCGGGCGAGGACCGTGCCGTGCTTGGCGAGCAGCGACCGGCCGAACTCGGTGACCAGGCCGTACCGCCCGTCGAGCAGCCCCGGCACCCTCGCCTTGAGGCGGCGCGCGTACTGCGCGTGCGTCGGGCTCTCCTCGTCCGAGCCGAAGTTGACGGGCAGGCCGCCGCCGATGTCGATGGTGTCGATCTGCCGCCGCCCGGCGCGTTCGTTGATCTCCTCGGCCAGTTCGTACGTCGCTCCGACACCGCGCACCATCATCTCCAGGGGCATGCCCTGCGAACCGGAGTGCGCGTGCAGCCGGGTCAGCCACGGCCGGTCGAGGCAGGCCTGGACCACCCACTCCCGGGCGCCCTCGTCCAGCAGCGGGATGCCGAACTTGGAGGTGGCCGTGGCCGTCGACAGGGCGCCGATCGAGCCGCCGCCGATCTGCGGGTTCACGCGCAGCCCGACGGGGGAGTCGGTCGGCGCCGACTGGACCAGGGCGTCGACGCGGGCCAGCTCCTGCGGGTTGTCGGCGTTGACGGCGATGCCGAGGGCGAGCGCCTGGCGCAGTTCGGCGGGCGTCTTGGCGGGGGAGTCCAGGACCGTGTCGGCGGGCGCCACACCGGCGGCCCGCGCCAGGGCCAGCTCGCCGGGGCTCGCCACCTCGGCGCCGATCCCCGCCGAGCGCAGCAGCCGCAGCACCGGGACGAGCGGGGTGGCCTTCACCGCGAAGGCGTGCAGGACGGGCGTGCCGGGCGGGGTGACCGCCTCGAAGGCGGCGCGCAGGGCGGCGGCGCTCGCGCGGATGCCGGCGGTGTCGAGGAGGCAGGTGAGGGGGGTGGCGGGGCCGACGATGCCTTGCTCGACGGCGGCACGGATGGCTTGGTCGCGGCGGGTGGGGGCATCGGCGCCCGGGGTGGGGGCACCGGCGCCCGGGGTGGGGGCGGCGCCCGCGTGGAAGTCCTGCGTCCGGTCGTTGTCCTCGTCGTGGCCCATGTGATCCAGCCAATCATCCGGGCCGCGGACGCCGCTGGTGTACTCGCGCATTCGTTCGCTATTGACTAGCCCTATTCAGCCCATCAGGATGTGAATAATAAGGCCCCAGGTGACAGGTGACAGGTCACAGCAGTCTCATCCGAGGAGGCACCGCCCCATGTCAGGACCCCGCCCCGTACGAGCGCCGCGCGGCACGGAACTCAGCGCCCTGGGATGGCAGCAGGAAGCCGCCCTCCGGATGCTCCAGAACAACCTCGACCCCGAGGTCGCCGAACACCCCGACAAGCTCGTCGTCTACGGCGGCACGGGAAAGGCCGCCCGCGACTGGCGGTCGTTCGACGCCATGGTGCGCACGCTCCGGACCCTCAAGCAGGACGAGACGATGCTCGTCCAGTCGGGCCGCCCCGTCGGCGTGATGCAGACCCACGAGTGGGCGCCGCGCGTCCTGATCGCCAACTCCAACCTCGTCGGGGACTGGGCGAACTGGGAGGAGTTCCGCCGCCTGGAGCAGCTGGGCCTCACCATGTACGGCCAGATGACCGCGGGCTCCTGGATCTACATCGGCACGCAGGGCATCCTCCAGGGCACCTACGAGACATTCGCCGCGGTCGCCGCGAAGAAGTTCAACGGCACCCTCGCCGGGACGATCACCCTCACCGCCGGCCTCGGCGGCATGGGCGGCGCCCAGCCGCTCGCCGTCACCATGAACGACGGCGTCGCGATCTGTATCGACGTCGACCCGCGCGCGATCGAGCGCCGCATCGAGCACAAGTTCCTCGATGTGCGGGCCGACTCCCTGGAGCACGCCCTCCAGCTCGCCGTCGAGGCGCGTGACGCCCGTCGCCCCCTCTCCATCGGCCTGCTCGGCAACGCCGCCGACCTCCTGCCCCGCATGCTCGCCGAGTCCGCGCCCATCGACATCGTGACGGACCAGACCTCCGCCCACGACCCGCTCGCGTACCTCCCGACCGGCGTCGACTTCGACGAGATGCAGTCGTACGCCACGAAGGACCCGGCGGGCTTCACGACGCGGGCCCGCGAGTCGATGGCCAGGCACGTCGAGGCGATGGTCGGCTTCATGGACGCGGGCGCCGAGGTCTTCGACTACGGCAACTCGATCCGCGGCGAGGCCCAGCTCGCGGGCTACGACCGCGCCTTCGCCTTCCCCGGCTTCGTCCCCGCGTACATCCGCCCCCTCTTCTGCGAGGGCAAGGGCCCCTTCCGCTGGGCGGCGCTGTCGGGCGAGGCGTCCGACATCCACAAGACCGACAAGGCGATCCTGGACCTCTTCCCGGAGAACGAATCGCTCCACCGCTGGATCAGGATGGCCGGCGAGCGCGTCCACTTCCAGGGCCTCCCGGCCCGCATCTGCTGGCTCGGCTACGGCGAGCGCGACAAGGCGGGCGAGCGCTTCAACGACATGGTCGCGAGCGGCGAACTCCAGGCCCCCCTCGCCATCGGCCGCGACCACCTGGACTGCGGCTCGGTGGCATCCCCGTACCGCGAGACGGAGGCCATGCTCGACGGCTCCGACGCGATCGCCGACTGGCCGCTCCTGAACGCGATGGTGAACGTGGCGTCGGGCGCGAGCTGGGTCTCCCTCCACCACGGCGGCGGCGTCGGCATGGGCCGCTCCATCCACGCGGGCCAGGTCTCGGTCGCCGACGGCACGAAGCTGGCGGGCGAGAAGATCCGCCGCGTCCTGACGAACGACCCCGGGATGGGCGTCATCCGGCATGTGGACGCCGGTTACGACATCGCGGAGTCGGTGGCGGACGAGAAGGGCGTACGGGTTCCGATGCGGGAGGGTGAAGGCGAGTGACGGGAAGTTCAGCCCCTCCGGCGTTCGAGGAGCGGGGTCCGGGGCAGAACCCCGTGGCCTCCGCCCCTTCCTTCCAGGAGATGTGGCGGGACCTGAGCCCCATCGGCCGCGACGCCGGTACAGGCGGCTACCGCCGCTACGCCTGGACGGGGGCCGACACCGACTGCCGAGCCTGGTTCAGGCAACAGGCGGAGTCGAGGGGCCTGACCCACGAGCTGGACCGCAACGGAAACCAGTGGGCCTGGCTGGGCGACCCCGCGGCCGGGGACGCCATCGTCACGGGCTCCCACCTGGACTCCGTCCCCGACGGCGGCGCCTTCGACGGCCCCCTGGGAGTCGTCTCCTCCTTCGCCGCCCTGGACGAACTGCGCGCCCGAAATGCGCAGTTCGCGAAGCCTCTGGCGATCGTCAACTTCGGCGACGAGGAGGGCGCCCGCTTCGGCCTGGCCTGCGTGGGCTCCCGCCTCACCGCCGGACAGCTCACCGCCGAGGCCGCGCGCGAGCTGCGGGACGGCGACGGAGTGACGCTCCCCCAGGCGATGGAGGCCGCCGGATACGACCCGTCGACGATCGGCCCGGACCCCGAACGCCTCGCCCGGATCGGCGCGTTCGTGGAGCTGCACGTCGAACAGGGCCGCGCCCTGGACCTGTCGGACGACCCCGTGGGCATCGCGTCCGCCATCTGGCCGCACGGCCGCTGGCGCTTCGACTTCCGGGGCGAGGCCAACCACGCGGGCACGACCCGCCTGGCCGACCGCAGGGACCCCATGCTGACGTACGCGGAGACGGTCCTCGCCGCCCGCCGCGAAGCGGAACTGGCGGGCGCGGTGGCGACGTTCGGCAAGATCTCCGTAGAGCCGAACGGCGTCAACGCCATCCCCTCCCTCGTGCGCGGCTGGCTGGACTCACGCGCCGCCGACCAGCCGACGCTCGACACGGTCGTGACGGGCATCGAGAAGGCCGCCCGGGAGTACGCGGAGCGCCACGGCATCGACCTCGACGTCGTACGCGAGTCCTTCACGCCGATCGTCGAGTTCGGGCACGCCCTGCGCGACGAACTCGGCACGATCCTGCGCGCGAGAACCGGGGAGGCGGCCCACCCGATCCCCGTCCTCGGCACGGGCGCGGGCCACGACGCGGGTATTTTGTCCGCCTCCATCCCCACCGCCATGCTGTTCGTACGGAACCCCACGGGCGTCTCGCACTCCCCGGCCGAGTACGCCGCCGAGGACGACTGCCTGGCCGGGGTGACCGCACTCGCCGACGTACTGGAAGGGCTGGCGTGCACGTGACGACGGAGCGGACGGAGACGGACACGTACTGGCTGGAGCACGCCTGGCTCGGCACCCACGTCGAGCCGGGCGTGGCGGTGGAGGTGACGGCCGACCGGATCACGGCCGTCCGCAAGGACGTCGAGGCGCCCCCGCCCGGCGCGACGATCCTGCGCGGCCTCACCCTCCCCGGCCTGGCGAACGCCCACTCGCACGCCTTCCACCGCGCGCTGCGCGGCACCGTCCAGGTCGGCTCCGGCACCTTCTGGACCTGGCGCGAGGTCATGTACGGGGTGGCGGACCGCCTGACCCCCGAGAAGTACCACGCGCTCGCGCGCGCGGTGTACGCGGAGATGGCGCTGGCGGGCATCACGACGGTCGGCGAATTCCACTACCTCCACCACGGGCCCGGCGGCACCCCGTACGCCGATCCCAACGCGATGGGCGAGGCGCTGATCCAGGCGGCGTCGGACGCGGGCGTGCGCATCACGCTCCTGGACACGGCGTACGTGGCCTCAGGACTGCTCTCCGAGACGCGGGGCGAGCCCCCGAACCGCCACCAGCTGCGCTTCTCCGACGGCACGACCGAGGCGTGGGCCGAGCGGGCCTCGGCGCTGAAGGAGCGTCCGCACGCCCGCGTCGGAGCGGCGATCCACTCCGTACGTGCGGTCCCGTCCCGCCAGTTGGGCGTGGTCGCACAGTGGGCGTCGGAGCGAGGCGCCCCGCTCCACGTCCACCTCTCCGAACAGACGGCGGAGAACGACGCCTGCCAGGCGGTGCACGGCTGCACGCCCACGCGGCTGCTGGCGGACCACGGAGTCCTCGGTCCCCGCACGACAGGCGTCCACAACACGCACCTCACCGACGAGGACATCGCACTGCTCGGCCGCACCACGACGGGCACGTGCATGTGTCCGACGACGGAACGCGACCTGGCGGACGGCATCGGCCCGGCGGTCCGCCTCCAACAGGCGGGCAGCCCCCTCTCCCTCGGCAGCGACAGCCACGCCGTCATCGACCTCCTCGAAGAAGCACGGGCAATGGAGCTGAACGAACGTCTCCGCTCGCACACGCGGGGCCACTGGACGGCGGCGGCGCTGCTACGGGCGGCCACGGCCGACGGCCACGCGGCACTCGGCTGGCCCGACGCGGGCGTCATCGAGCGGGGCGCTCTGGCGGACCTCACGACGATCACCCTGGACTCGGTCCGTACGGCGGGCCCCGTCCCCCGCCTGGCCGCCGAGACGGCGGTCTTCGCGGCGACGGCGGCGGACGTGCGGCACACGGTGGTGGGGGGCCGTCATGTCGTACGCGACGGGTCCCATGCGCTGGTGCCCGATGTGCCGGGGGCGTTGACGGAGGCGGTGGCGGCGCTGAGAGATTGACACATTCTCCAAACTCGCCCCTACCCGAATGTTCCATCCCTCCGGCGTTTGAGGAGCGGGGTCCGGGGCGGAGCCCCGGTTTCGAACCCCAGCCCCCACCCCCCACCTCGGAGACGCCATGCCCACCACCCTCATCACCAACATCGCGAGCCTCGTCACCAACGACCCCACACAGGGCGACGGAAGCCCCCTGGGCCTGCTGACGGACGCCGCCGTAGTCCTGGACGGCGAGAAGATCGCCTGGGTAGGCCCCGCCACGAAGGCACCGCCCACGGACACCACGTACGACGCGGACGGCCGCGCCGTGATCCCCGGCTTCGTCGACTCCCACTCGCACCTCGTCTTCGCGGGCGACCGCACCCAGGAGTTCAACGCCCGTATGTCGGGCCGCCCCTACTCCGCCGGCGGCATCCGCACCACGGTCGCGGCGACCCGCGAGGCCACGGACGCGGAGCTGGAGGCGAACCTCACCCACTACCTCCGCGAGGCCCTCCGCCAGGGCACGACCACGTTCGAGACGAAGTCGGGCTACGGCCTGGCCACGGAGCACGAGGCCCGCGCCCTGCGCATCGCGGCGCGGCACACGGACGAGGTGACGTTCCTGGGCGCGCACATCGTCTCGCCGGACTACGCGGAGGACCCGGCGGCGTACGTGGAGCTCGTCACCGGCGAGATGCTGGACGCCTGCGCGCCGCACGCCCGCTGGATCGACGTCTTCTGCGAGAAGGGCGCGTTCGACAGCGACCAGGCCCGAGCGATCCTGACGGCGGGCAAGGCGAAGGGCCTGCACCCCCGCATCCACGCCAACCAGCTCTCCTACGGCCCCGGCGTCCAGTTGGCCGTGGAGCTGGACGCCGCCTCGGCCGACCACTGCACCCACCTCACGGACGCGGACGTCGAGGCCCTGGCCCAGGGCAACACGGTGGCGACCCTCCTCCCCGGCGCCGAGTTCTCCACCCGCGCCGAGTGGCCGGACGCCCGCCGCCTCCTCGACGCGGGCGCGACGGTGGCCCTCTCCACGGACTGCAACCCCGGCTCGTCCTTCACGTCCTCGGTCCCGTTCTGCATCGCCCTCGCCGTACGGGACATGGGCATGACCCCCGACGAGGCACTCTGGTCGGCCACGGCAGGCGGCGCGAAGGCCCTGCGCCGCACGGACATCGGCACCCTCCGCGAGGGCGCGCGTGCGGACCTGTCCCTCCTGGACGCCCCGAGCCACGTACACCTGGCGTACCGCCCGGGCGTACCGCTGGTCTCGGCGGTCTGGCAGCGGGGTGTCCTCACCCGCTGACGGCCCTCGCCGGGCAGGCGAGTTCGGGCCGGGAGCGATTCGGTGAGCAGCACACGAGCGCAACGGACAGGAGCGAGGGCCGTTCCAGATAGCAACCGTGGGCCACATCCCCGCCCCAGCCGAGCCGTCCGGCGGCGGAGTCGACCAACATCGCGAGGCGCGCAGGGTCCCGGTAGGGCATGGAGTCGAACCGGGGCGCGTACTCGGCCAGCCGCTCCCCGAGCCAGTCCGCGGCCTCCTTCGGCTCCTCCCACGTACCTCGGATCAGCTTTTCCGGCTTGATCAGCCAATACGCCGTTTCCATCGGCGGCAGGTCCACGACAGGGAACTCCGCCTTCACCTCCCGGTGGCGTTGGGCCGGCTCGGGCCGGCTGCCCTCCGGGGGCGGGTGCGGGGGTGGGGGTCGGCGCAGAGCGTCCTCGTCGAACCGTTGTTTGGAGCCGATCCACAGATAGCCATGGTGGTGCACTGTCGTCCCGTTCGGGGGAGTACGGAGTGGAGGAGTCCGGCCGGTCCCCGCCCTGCGGAGTGAGCGGGGCCCGGCCGGAGGCACTTGCGTGGTCAGGCGGAAAGCCCGAACCTCGCCGGGTCGATACCGGCCGCGTCCAGCTCGGCCGTGGTGAAGCGCAGCGGCGTGACGTCGGGCCGCTTGCTGTCACCCATCGCCCAGGCGTCCTCGCCGATCTTTGCGAGAGTCACGCATGATTCGCCGTCCGGGTGCGTGTTGCCACCGCACGCCTTGCTGAACACGGCTGCCTCGGAGAGGGGGAGGCCGTACAGATCGGTTCCGGGCATGGTTCACCTTCCGTTGGGATCAGATGGGAACGGTGGACTCAGAGTCAGTGAAATCATCAGCCACCCAGAACAAACAAGCCAGACTTATCCGTGTTGCGGGATAGAAAATCATGACCGGTAGATGGTGGCCCATTCTTGGAGCAGGGCACGGGCCTCTTCGCCGAACACTGCGTGACGCTCGTACAGGTCGAACACATCAAGGTGTTCCGCGATGTCTCTGGCGTCCTGAAAAACTATGCGCGCCGTGAAAGTCTCGACGGTTGTCAACCGTTGGTCGTAGATGGTGAAGGTGTTCATCGGCCCGCGCCCGACCACGGTTCCCAGCGGGACGACTCCGATACGCACGTGAGGGAGACGTGAAACCGAGACGAGGTGGTCGATCTGCACGGCCATAGCCGGAGGTTGGACCACGGCCCACCTCACGGCTTGCTCCGTCAGCAGGAAGGTGAACCGCTTCGCACTGTCGTAGAGGAGCGCTTGCCGTTCCAGCTTCCTGGCCACCGTCTTGGTGACATCCACCGGTGAGTGGCCAAGGCCGGCCCTGATGTACTCGGGTGTGGCCAAGAGGCCCGTCACCATGGCCGGCAGGAAGTAGCGGAGTTCCGCGGACTCCGCTTCGAGGCCGGCCAGCTCTGCTTGCCGCTTTTCCAGTCCTCGGCGCCACGATGCCCGCTTGCCCTGCCACTCCGTATTGGCGAGCCGGGCGAGAGCAGCCACTTCTACTACGAGTTCCGGGGGCGCTCCAAGGGCTCTGAGAATCAATTCCACATCGACAAGTCCCGGCGTGACCCGGCCTGTCTCAATGTTGCTGAGCTTTGTCTGGGACACGTTGCAGCGCCGAGCGAGCCAGACCTGCGTACGGCCGGCTCGCTTGCGCATGGTGCGGAGTATTTCCGCCAGTTCGGCCTTTGACTGGCCCATCTGCCCCGGGTCAAACGTCAAGGCCCTTCACATACTCCTCGAAGGGCACGGCGTGCTCCAGAGCTATGCGCTTCCACTCCCGGTAGGGGGCCGCGTCACCCTCGTACGCCTCGCGATTGATCTGAGTTCCGTCCGGCCGGAAATTCAGATGGGCGATGCGGGACTCGTCGAACATCCACCAGTCACGCCCGGAGAGCGGCAGGCCGTAGTCCTCCCGCGTCACATCCAGGACCCGGACGTCCTCACCGGCCGCGATGTTGGCCGGGATTCCCCAGGCGAATTGGTACCGCTGGTAATCGGTGAGCGGTCGGCGCACGATGCGGACGCGGCCTATGCGTCTGCCGGATTCGACGTAGCCGCGTACCCGCTCATGCCAGCGGGCATTGTGCTCGGCGGGCCTGTCCTCGCCCCTCAAGAAGCGGGTGACGTTCTCCTGCTCCCTGGGCATGGTGTAGGTCGGCTGGGCCTCGAACCGCCACGCTTCCCGCTCGAAGGAGTCGAAGAACCGACGCCAGTCCTCACCATCCAAGAGCACGGAACGCCTCCTTCAGGACGTGTTCGGGAATCTCCACCAGACCCTCGCCGGCAGGCGGAGCAAAGGTGTCGGACAGGGCGCCTTGGACGACGAATGAACCACTTTCGGTCCGGTAGACGTTCGGGCAATCGTCGTCGTCACAGTCGGGTCCGCCGACACTGCCGGTAAGGCGGGTCAGTTCCTCACGCGCCATAGTCGCCTCCTTTGACGCAGGGCCGGGCCGTTCCTTCCCTGCCGCACGAGGACGGTAGGGCGACCAGAGGCGCCTGGTCCATGGCGCATCGCCAATATTCGCGTTGTCGGGTAGACGATCACGGCTGGCAGCGGGGCGTCCGTACGAGCTGACGCTTCCATGTCAGCGCCTTGCCAGCGGGCCACCCACACGAGTGACGGTGATTCGCGTCTTCTGATGGCCCTGTGCGTCGGCATCAGCGCAGTGGGAGCGGGTGGGGCACCCCGTAAACGTGTACTTATGGACAACAATCCTGTTCTTTCCTTACATCCGATGATGGAAAGAACCGTTCTGCTGGGCAGCGTTGCCGTGCAGCACTTCCCAGTGGAGAGGAGTCGGCACATGGCCGACTGGAAGCAGATCAGTGGGGCGCTCGTGCGGATCGCGGCGGGGTCCAGGACCAACGTGTGGGGTGTCAACGCAGCCGGGAACATCTACCGCTACACCGGTGACCTGCCCGCCTGAGCCACCCCGCCTCATGAGGTCACCCGTGCGCCACGCAACGCCCCCTGTGGCACCGCGGCGCACGACGTGATCGGCCGCCCGTCGCCCGGCCCGCAGCATCCGACCGCCGAGGGGCAGCGGGTTCTCGCCGCGAGCTGGTGCCGGCCCCACTGTCCCCCGCCGACCAGCGAGCCCTGTCCCGCATCGCGGCCCGTGGACTTGGCCTAGCGGCCGGCCCTGCGACGCGCCTTCCTCCTACGGGGTCAGCTGGCCGTTCGCAACAGCCGCGATGAACGGTGACCATGCGGTCGCGGGGATCACCAGGGTCGGGCCGTGCGGGGCCTTGGAGTCACGGACGGGGACGATGCCGGGGTGGCCGTCGGAGACCTCCAGGCAGAGCCCTTCGGTGCCGTTGCTGTAGTTGCTCTTGCGCCACTCGCCGATGTGCAAGTCAGCGCCCAGGTTTGCCATTTCCGTAATCCTCCGCTGCTTTCGCGATCATCTTCAAGGACTCCTCGGGCGGCAGAGCCGCAGCTTTGAGGCGACCGTACGCCCTCGTGTACTGCTCCACGAGATCAGGCTCATCGATGATCTGCCCGCTGTACATGCTCTCCGTGTACATGAGCGGCGGGGCATCCGCGAAGGTCATGAGCCAAGTCGCGCCCATCATGAAGGGGTGCGCCCCGGCGTTCCACGGGAGGATCTGTGGAATGAAGCGGCGGTGTCGGGCGACAGCGACGATGTGGGCGAGCTGCTCCGCCATCGCTTCCTCGCCGATGATCGGCTGTCGGAGGATCGACTCGTGCATGACGAGCCAGCACTCGGGCCCCCTCGCTTCTTCGAAGAGCCACGCCCGCTCGCGTCGCGCCTCTACCTTGGCCTTGACTGCTTCCTCGGTCTCACGGGGGAGGGCGGCGTGAACAACCGTCCGGATGTACGGCTCCAATTGGAGCGGTCCCGGGATGAGGGTGGGGTTCCACTCCTCGATCTCCTTCGCGCGCCCCTCCAGGTCTACGACGTGGGCGAAGTACTCGGCGTGCTTGCTTCGCCGGGCCTTGTGGACATCTCCACACCGCCGTTCGAAGAAGCCGTCAGTCTGCAGGAACTGGTCCACATGGCTGGCCAGTTCGATCGGCATGCGCCGCTGGCCCCGCTCGATCTCACTCAGGTACGACGCCCCGAAGTAGCTGCCCTCCACAGTCTCCTGGAGCGTGCGCCCCGCCGCCTCCCGTTTCCAGCGCAGCTCCTTGCCGTAGAAGGCGGGGACGCTCGCCGAGCCGTCGATGTCCTTGCGTGACGCCACAGTTGACCGCCTCCACACTTCGCGCTGTGGAACCCAAACCCCTGTCACGCTACGCCACCCCACGTCACTGTGTGACCGAAGCGTCACAGAGCGCACGGAAGGGCGTACCCCCATGCAAGACCCCAACACCAACCCTGCCCCCACCCCCACCCTCGACTTCGAAGTCGGCATGCTCGCCGTCCCCAAGGCGGTCCCCGAACTCCGCCGCGTCCTGAGCGGACACCCGTACGGCCCCCACCCCGACGTGCAGCTCTGCGTCAGCGAGCTGCTCAGCAACGTGATCCGACACCTCGGCGAGGGCACCCCCGTGACGGTGAGAGTCACCGGCGGCGCCGGACGGATCCGCGTGGCGGTCACGGACCCCGAACCGCGCGCCTGGCCCGTGCTGAGCCGTGCCGCCGGGGACGACGAGACGGGGCGCGGTCTGGCCCTGCTGGACGCGGTCTCGTTGCGGTGGGGCGTCGAGCAGGGGGCGAGCAGCAAGACGGTCTGGTGTGAGCTGGGGGAGGGGTGGTGACTGCCGTGGCCACCGGCTGCCCGGGCAGAAAAAGTGGGGCCCGCCCCTTCAAGAGGCGGGCCCCGTCGAGCCGTTCGAGCGGAGCGCGACGCCGCTCACTCCTCGACCGTCAGTCCCTTGCGGAGCTTGACGAGAGTGCGTGACAGCAGTCGCGACACGTGCATCTGCGAGATGCCGAGCTCCTCGCCGATCTCGGACTGCGTCATGTTGGCGACGAAGCGGAGGGAGAGGATCTTCCGGTCGCGCGGCGGGAGTTCGGCGATCAGCGGCTTCAGCGACTCCACGTACTCGATGCCTTCGAGGCCGTGGTCCTCGTAGCCGATGCGGTCCGCGAGCGCGCCCTCGGAGTCGTCCTCCTCGGGCTGGGCGTCCAGGGAGCTCGCCGTGTAGGCGTTGGACGCGGCCATGCCCTCGACGACCTCGTCGTTGGAGATGCCCAGGCGCTCGGCGAGCTCGCCCACCGTGGGGGCGCGATCGAACTGCTGGGCGAGTTCGTCGCCCGCCTTGGCGAGGTCCAGACGGAGTTCCTGGAGGCGGCGCGGGACGCGCACCGACCAGCTCGTGTCGCGGAAGAAGCGCTTGATCTCACCGACGATCGTCGGCATCGCGAAGGTGGGGAACTCGACGCCCCGGCTGAGTTCGAAACGGTCGATCGCCTTGATGAGGCCGATCGTGCCGACCTGGATGATGTCCTCCATCGGCTCGCTGCGGGAGCGGAACCGGGAGGCCGCGAACTTCACCAGAGCGAGGTTCAGTTCGACCAGGGTGTTACGGACGTACGCGTATTCGTGGGTGCCTTCCTCAAGCGATTCGAGGCGCTCGAAGAGGGTCTTGGACAGGGCCCTCGCGTCCAGCGGCCCCACCTCGGCGTACGGCGGGATCTCCGGAAGGTCGTGGAGCCCTTCCAGGGCTGCTTCCTGAACCGGCTGCGGCTGCGGCTGCGGCTGCGGCTCGTGGGAGGGGCCCGGGATCGTGGTGGCGGAGTGCGGCGGGAGTGTCGACGTCGCTTGGTCAGTATGCGATTCGTCGAGCCGGGGTGACATGGTGTCCTCCATCGTTCTCGGCATATGGCTGCCGATGCCAATACGTGCACTGCGGTGTGCGGCGCCTCCAAAGCCGTCCGTGTCGATTGGTGTCTCTTCTACCCCTACCCGCTTCCGCGCTCCGGTCGCAAGTGCGTTTGTGTGTGAAATGTCCGAATTCGGGGGGATGTTCGGGTACCCCGAAGCCCGTGGAGGGCGTAATGTTCAGGGGCGTCATCAACAGCTACGACGGTCGGAAGAGAGAGACGGCATGGACCGCGGCACGGTCGGCAGTGCGCACAGGGGCCGGCTTCTGGTCGAAGTGCGGAAGGCGGATACGAGCGCCGTCGTGACTCCGGCGGGTGAGCTCGATCACCACACCGCCGATCTCCTGCGAGAACCGCTGGAAAGCTGCCTCGCGGACGGCTATGCGCGGCTCGTGGTCGATTGTTCACGTCTTGAGTTCTGTGATTCCACGGGGCTCAATGTGCTGCTCGGGGCCCGGCTGAAGGCCGAGGCCGCGGGGGGCGGAGTCCATCTGGCCGGGATGCTGCCGGTGGTCGCCCGGGTCTTCGAGATCACCGGTGCGGAGGCCGTCTTCACTGTCCACGAGACGCTCGAAGCAGCCCTGACCGACTGAGTCCATGACGGTCGCGACGGTCGCGGATGAGAGTGCGGACGAGAGTTACGCGTCAGTTGTCTCTCTGTGATCATGGCGTTACCAGCGTCACACGGACCGGCACGAAGAAGTGGGTGTTCTCACGGTTCGGCCGGGCAGGAGAGACCTGGATCCGTCATCTTCAGAACGGCAAAGCAGCCGATGTCCCCTACTCGTCCACAGTCCCCTACTTGTCCAGAGTCCTCTGCGTGTCCAGAGTGCTCAGTCATCTTGTCGGTGAGGTGAAGCGCTGATGAGCACCACCCGGCCTTACTCGCCGGGCGACCGTGGCCCGGACTCCGAGGCCGCCGTCGCGGACGCTCCCGCAGATCTGGGTTCCGGGGCACCCGCGGCTCGCCAGGTCCGCCGGCTGAGCCTGAACGGCGCGAGCGGCATCGTCCCGCTCGCCCGGGACTACACGCGCCAGGCGCTGCACGCGTGGGGCTGGCTTCCCGCGGAGGGCGCCGACCGGCGCGCCGCCGCCGAGGACGTTCTGCTCGTCGTCTCCGAACTCGTCACCAACGCCTGCCTGCACGCCGAAGGCCCGGACGAGCTCTGGCTCTCCTGCGACGGCGAGGTGCTGCGCATCGAGGTCTCCGACCGGGGTGCGGGGCAGCCCGCGCCGCGCACGCCGCACCGCGCGGGACGGCCCGGCGGGCACGGCATGTTCATCGTCCAGCGGCTCTGTCTGGACTGGGGGGTCGTCCGCACCCCCGGGGGCACGGGCAAGACGGTCTGGGCGGAGCTGGGCGCGCCGCCCGCCTAGCGCGGGCCCCGGCTGTCACCTGCGGTTCGCACACGCGCCGGATCACCACGATCCGGCGCGTCTTTTGTCTTCCCTCGGCAAGGTCCCGGGCGTACCTTGAGCGCCCAATCTGATGTGCCGTCAGTAATTCAACGTTACTCCGCACCGCGGCACGCCACGACGACCGGCATGAGGGGATCACGAGGTGTCGTACAAGAAATCGGCCGCGCTCGCGCTTGCCACCGCCCTGGCCGGCGGCTCAGCGGTGCTGATGGCCGCCCCTGCCGCGCAGGCCACCGTCCAGGACGTCGACTACCAGTGCAAGACGCCGATCGGGAACAAGAGCGCCGTCTCGCCGATCGACATCAAGAGCGTCAAGAGCGGCAGCGGCTACAAGCTCACGATGTCCTTCCAGAAAGGCGTCTCGTCCAGCCCCGTGGAGCTCGGCAAGGGCGCGATGAAGCCAAGCGCGGTGATCAAGCTGGGCGGCGCGGAGAGCGGCACCGTGCCCGTCTCCGGTGCGACGAACGCCGAGGCGGTCCCCGCCAACACTCCCATCAAGATCAGTGACTTGTCGGGCACGTACACGCCCAAGAAGAGCGGCAAGGTCACCTTCACCGCCGGGGTCCTCACGATCAAGGCGCTCGGTACGACGACCACGTGCACACCGTCCAACAACCCGAAGCCGTCGCTCGAACTGGACGTCAAGGGCTCCGGCGGCTCCGATTCAGGTTCCGGTTCCGGTTCGGGATCCGGTTCCGATTCGGGCTCGGACTCCGGGTCTGACGGTACGTCGGGCAGCACGTCCGGCGGCGAAGAACTCCCGCAGACCGGTCCCGCGGACTCCGCGATCGCGCTCGGCACCCTCGGCGGCACCGTGCTGCTCACGGGCGCGGCCGGCGCGCTCTGGCTGACCCGCAGGAACCAGGCGGCGCGCTCGCGGTAGCCCCGCCCGACAGCCCGGCCCACCGAACGAAGAGCCAGGAGCCGCCGATGCCGCCGAAGCCGTCCTCAGCGCGAGCCGCCACAGCACGCGCCGCCGCGCTGTGCGCCGCCGCCCTGCTGCTGGCGGCACCGGCACCCGCGTACGCGGACGGCGCCGACTCCGGCTCTGGCTCTGGCTCCACGGCCTGGTCCGTCACGCCCTCCGCCGGGGAAGGCACGCGCCCCGCGAAGGACGGGCGGCCCTACTTCTACGCCGAGGGCGCCCCCGGCACGGTGCTCCACGACACGGTGTCGGTCACCAACCCCGGACCGAAGCCCCGCATGGTGTCGCTGCGCGGCGCGGACGCGGACAACACCGGTTCCGGCGCCTTCTCGGTCACCCCGGCCAAGGGAAAGCCGAAGGACACGGGGGCGTGGATCAGCTTCGCGGAACGGCGGGTGAAGGTGCCGCCGATGACGCGCGCCGAGGTGCCGTTCACCGTGACGGTCCCCGCGGGCGCGGTCCCCGGCGACCACCCCGGGGCGATCGTCGCGAGCGGTGGCGGACGCACGGTGGGCGTGCGGCTGCACCTGCGGGTCGGCGGCCCGACGCTCTCGGCGCTCACCGTCGAGCGCGTCAAGGTCGACGCGGACGGCAAGCGCATTACGTACGACCTGGTCAACCGCGGCAACACCGTGCTGACCCCGAAGCTCGCCGTCCACGCCGACGGCGTCTTCGGCACCCTCGTCGACCGCCCCGCCCGCACGCTGGCCGTCGAACTCCTGCCCGGTCGCCGGGTCTCCCTGACCGAGCCGTGGCCGGAGATGCCCGCCCTCGACGCGGCGGACGTACGGCTGACGGCGACGGCCTCGGGCGGCGCGCGCGACACCGCCACGGTGTCGGCACGTTTCGTGCCGTGGAGGGTGGTGGGGGGCGGGGGCGCGGTGCTGCTCGCCGTCGCGGGCGGCGGCTTTCACTTCGTACGCAGACGTAGAGGTGACTCCGGGGTGTCGGAACCGGGGCGGGAGCTGGAGCCGTGCCGGGCAAGGGAGTTGGCCGGAGCGGGGCCGGGGCCGGGGTCAGGGACGGGGACGGGAGAGGAACTGTGAACGGCAAGTGGAACAGGCCCGGCCTGTGGGCCTGCGTAATCCTCGCGCTGCTCGGCTTCGTGCTGCTGCCGCAGGGGGTGTCACACGGCCTGTCGCAGGCGTCCGCGTCGGCGGCGGACAAGCCGACCGTGAAACTCTCCAAGTCCCAGGCGGGGAAGGGCGGTTCCATCACCGTCAAAGGTGAGGGGTGGCGGCCCGACGCCCTGCTCATGATGCTCATCTGCGGCCAGTCCGAACCCGGCAAGGGCGTGCTCGGCGGCACCAACTCCTGCGCCAACTCCGAGGGCCGCGCCGTCACCACCGACAAGGACGGCGCCTTCAGCAAGAAGCTCCCCGTCGCCGAGCCGCCCGAGCCCTGCCCCTGCGTCGTACACGTCGCCACGGTGACGGGCGAGAAGGCGCGGGCCGACACGGCGTTCAAGGTCGCGGGCCACCCCGTGAAGCCGCTGCCCGAGCAGGCCGGCGGCGGCAAGCTCTCCGTCCTCACCGACACCGGTCTGGAGGGCTCCAGCGGGCTCCTGACCTGGTTCGGCGCACCGCCGCAGCGCACCTTCGTCTTCACGGTGGGCAACGTCGGCCCGGCGCCCGTCAAGGACCCCGTCTTCCAGGTCGGAACCTCCCACGGCGTGTTCGCGCCGCAGTGGGAGGAGCAGCAGTGGCGCGGCACCATCGCGCCCGGCAAGAAGGCGCGGATCGAGTTGCCGGTGGAGCTGTCGGCGGGCGCGCACGGCGACTATCTGGTCTCGCTGAAGTTCGGCGGGAAGGTCCTCGCCGAGCAGCCGTGGGGCGTGGGCCGCCCCTGGGGCGTCACCGTCTTCTGGCTCATGCTCTGCCTCGTGGTGCCCGCCGCGGTCTTCCGCGTCGGCATGGTCGTCGTCGACCGCCTCCGCCCGAACCGGCGCGGTGCCTCCCGTGCTTCCCGTGCTTCCCGTGCCTCCCGTACCGGACGCCATCGCACCGGGCGGCTCACCACGGGACTCGCTGAGCGGCTGCCGAAGTTGAGGCTGCCGCAGGGGGCGGTCGCGGCCGACGAGAAGGCCCGCGAGGCGCATCGCGTACCGCGTACGAAACGGACGGGGGGACCCGGCGAGCACGGTCCTGGCGCGCACGGATCGGGCACGCACGGATCCGGCACGCACGGATCCGGTGCGCACGGCCGTGGCGCGCACGGCCGTGGCACGGCGGAGTCGGCGACCGGCCTTCCGTGGTTCACCCCCGACACAGACCCCGGCGCACCCGCAGGCCGGCTCTCCGCACCGTCCGACAACAGTCCGACGAAGGGAAACACGTGATCACGCATCGACGGAGAGCGGGCGCGGCCTCGGTCGCGCTCCTGCTCGGCGGAGCGGGCGTCATGCTCACCGCGGGCCCGGCGAGGGCCGCCGAAGTCGCGTACAAGACGGAGTGCGTTCCTCCGTCGATCTCCGGTCTGCCGCCCGTGCAGGGCACCACCAAGGTGGAGATCACGGCGCCGGCGACGGCGAAGGTGGGCGACGAGGTCGACGTCGTATGGAAGACGACGCAGGCCGCGTCCAAGAACCCGGACATCCTCGACCTCGACGAGAACACCGTGAAGCCGACCGGCACGGTCAAGCTGGCCGGGGGCCAGAGCGGGGACCTGAAGGTGGAGGGCGAGCGCAAGAACCCGCCCATCAAGAAGAACAGCCCGATGGTCCTGTCCGACATGAAGGGCAAGCTGAAGCTGACGGCGGCGGGTGAGGTGACGCTGACGCCGGACGCGTACGACATCAATGTCAGCAAGCCGATGTCCACCGACACCAAGTGCAAGCCCGAGGAGCCGGTGAAGGCGGGCGCGACGATCAAGGTGACGGAGGGGGGCGGCGGTACTTCGGGCGGCGGCACCTCGGTTGGGGGCACGGCCGGTGGCGGTAACTCCGGTGGCGGTACCTCCGGCGGGGGCGGCGGGGAGACCGACTTCCCCGGCAAGGAAGTCCAGACGCCCTACAAGTGCAAGACGCCGATCGGCGACAAGGAAGCGACCTCGCCGGTCCAGATCAACGCCAAGAAGGCCGCGGGCGGCTACGGCCTGACCGTGCAGTTCAAGAAGTCCGTGATGGACAGCCCGGCCGACATCCCCGCGGACTCCGTGAAGCCGTCCATGGAGGTGAAGCTCGGCGGCGCCGACAAGGGCACGGTGCATGTCGAGGGCGCGACCAACAAGGAGCCCATCAAATCCGGGTCGCCCATCAGCGTCCCTGACCTGACCGGCACCTACAAACCCGGAGCGGACGGCAAATCGACGCTCTCGCCGGGCGTCCTGACCGTCAAGGCACTGGGTACGACGACGACGTGTACGCCCGCCAAGAGCGAGGTCTCTCTGGAACTCGACACGGAGGCCCAGCCGGGCGGGGCGTCCGGAGGGGCGTCCAGCGGGGGCTCCACGGGCGGTTCCGCGGGGGGCTCCGACTCCGGGGGCGGCGACCTCGCGGAGACCGGCGCGGAGGGCGACGGGTCGCTGCGCGCGCTGGGGCTGGTCGCCGGGACGGTGATCCTCCTGGGCGGCGCGGTCTTCACGTTCTTGCCGAAGCGGAGGCGCGTCCCGTAACGCGTCTGCGGAGCTCGGACCGTTGGCCCCTGCGGCCCATCCGTGGCTGGCCGCGCCGTTCCCCGCGCCCCTTGCGGGGCGCTGTCCTGAGGGGCGTCAGGTGTGGGCCCCTCAGGGGCGCGGGGAACGGCGCGAGCAACCGCAGACGGCCTGCACTCGCCGTCCGACCGCCGTGGGCAGACGCGTCTGCGGGGTTTGGGCCGTTTGGCTGCCGCCGGGCCGTCGACGGCTGGTCGCGCCGTTCCCCGCGCCCCTTGCGGGGCGCTGTTCTGAGGGGCGTTAGGTGTGGTGCCCTCAGGGGCGCGGGGAACTGCGCGAGCGACCGCAGACGGCGGCCTGCACTCGCCGTCGGAGCGCCGTGGGCAGACGCGTCTGCGGGGTTTGGGCCGGTTGGCTGCCGCCGGGCCGTCGACGGCTGGTCGCGCCGTTCCCCGCGCCCCTTACGGGGGCGTGCCCCTGAGCGGCGTTAGGTGTGGTGCCCCTAGGGGCACGGGGAACTGCGCGAGCGACCCAAGAACGACCCGCACCGCCATAGAGGGCCCCGGCAGGCGGACGAGGGTGCTAAGCGTGGGCCCGTAGCCAGCGGAGTACCGAGTGGGGGGTGCCCGGGGTTTTGAGGAGGCGGCCCCCGTGCGCGGAGCCGGAGAGCGTCCGGACCGTTACGTCCGCCAGACCGAACCCCCGCTCCTCCGCCGCCAGCTCCGTCGAATGCGCAGGCGGCACGAAGTCACCGGCGGAGTGGAGAAGAAGCAGCGGCGCGTCATCCGCACCGGAGGCATGCGTCTTGGCGGCCAGGTCGTCCCACCGCTCCCAGCACCGCATCCCGCCGAGATCCGGCGCGCACCCCGCGAGCCGCTCGGCGGCCCTTCGCAGCGACCGCCGCTCGGCGCGGGCACCGGGCGCCCCACCGTCCGCCCACGCGCGGTACGGCGAGGCCACGGGGGACAGGGCCACGACACCCCGCACCCGTGAGCGCCCCGCCCCATAGGCACCCGCCTGCACGGCCAGGTGCCCGCCCGCCGACGAGCCGAGCACCAGCGGCCGCTCCCTGCCCTCCCGCTGCCGGACCCACCGCACCGCGGCGAGGACGTCGTCGCGCTGGGCGGGCCAGGCCGCGTCCGACGTCAGCCGGTAGTCCGTGTCGTACACGGTGAAGCCCCGCGCCGCGAACCACCGCGCCCAGCCGCTCCAGTCGGTGTCCCTGGCCCAGGAGCCCCCGTGCACGATCATCAGGGCGGGTCGGTGCGCGGACCGGCTCCCGTACACGGTGATGTTCTGGCGCGCGTGGGGTCCATAGGAGAAGACCCGCTCGGACGGCGGGCGGGGAGCCGCCTCGGCTGCGGCACTGGACGACAGCAGTGCCCCGCAGAGGACCAGGGCCGGAAAGGTACGGCGCATCATGGAGCAGATGTTCCACGCAGAGGCCGCCCGCCACGCCTGAAAACGCCGAGGGCCACCGCACCGGGTGGTGCGGCGGCCCTCAGTTCGGTTCGGACGAGGCCCGACCGGGCGGATCAGCGGTCACTGGTCACTGATCCCTGTTCACAGGTCACAGTGGCCGACAGTGGTGTGGTCAGTTCACCGAGCCCATCAAGCCCTTGACCTTCTTGCGGGACGTCCAAATTCCGAAGCCCGCGATGACCGCGATGACCGCCTCGATGGCGACCGCGCCCGAATTGTTCAGGTCGATGCCGAGCTGCGGGGACGTCAGGAGGCCCGTCACGGAGTCGCCCGCGGTGACCGCGAGGAACCAGACACCCATCATCTGGGCGCTGTACTTCTCCGGGGCCATCTTCGTGGTGAGCGACAGGCCGACCGGGGAGAGGCAGAGCTCGCCGACGGTCTGGATGAAGTAGATCGCCACGAGCCACATCGGGCTGACGCGGCCACCGTTGTTGGCGGTGTCGATCAGCGGGATCAGGAAGACGGCGAAGGAGATGCCGATCAGCGTGAGGCTGGACGCGAACTTGACGGCCGTACTCGGCTCCTTGCCCCGCTTGTTCAGCCACAGCCACGCCGAGGCGACCACGGGGGCGAGCGCCATGATGAAGATCGGGTTCAGCGACTGGTACCAGGACGTCGGGAAGTCGAAGCCGAGGAGGTTGTTCGTCGTCGCGGTCTTGCCGAAGATCGAGAGGGTCGAGCCGTTCTGGTCGTAGATCATCCAGAAGACGGCGGCGACCACGAAGAACCAGATGTAACCCGACAGCTTGGACTGCTCGAGGGCGCTGAGCTCCTTGTCGCGCTTCATGCGGCCCAGGACGACGATCGGGATGACCAGGCCGGCGATGATGAGGGGCATCAGGGCCCAGTCGGCGAAGTTCCCGGTCACGCCCATCAGCGTGTAGAGCGCGGCGGCGACGATCAGCCAGATCAGGCCGGTGCGCAGGGCGGAGGAGCGCTGCTCGGCCGTCGCGGGCTGGGAGATCACGCTGCTCTGCGCGCTCAGGTGGCGTGAGCCGAGCATGAACTGGGCGAGGCCGAGCGCCATGCCGGCCGCGGCGAGCGCGAAGCCGAGGTGCCAGTTGACGCTCTCGCCGACCGTGCCGATGGAGAGCGGGGCGAGGAAGGCGCCGAGGTTGATGCCGATGTAGAAGAGCGTGAAGCCACCGTCGCGACGCGGGTCCTTCGGACCGTCGTAGAGGTGGCCGACCATCACGGAGATGTTCGCCTTCAGCAGGCCGGAGCCGAGCGCGACGAGCGCGAGGCCGGCGAAGAAGGACGCCGAGTTCGGCAGCGCGAGGGTGATGTGGCCGAGGATGACGACGCAGGCACCGATGACGACCGTCTTGCGCGGACCCCAGAAGCGGTCCGCCATCCAGCCGCCGGGCAGGGCGAGCAGATAGACCATCGACATGTAGACGGAGTAGATCGCCGTCGCCGTGGTGGCACTCATGCTCATGCCGCCGGGGGCGATCAGATAAAGCGGGAGAAGTGCCTTCATGCCGTAGAAGCTGTAGCGCTCCCACATCTCGGTCATGAAGAGTGTGGCCAGTCCGCGGGGGTGGCCGAAGAAGGTCTTCTCGGAGCCAGGGGTACTGGCGGAGTCCTTCGTCAGGCTGGACGCCATGGGTCGATCCTCGTGGGTTCGGGACGCGCGGCAGGAGCGTGAGCGCGCCCGGTGGGGGGCGGTCGGCACCGGTGCCGCACCGTCCAACCCCACGCCCAGGGGAGATTCACCCCGGTCAAGGGGTGAGGGACGGCGACTCCGGGATCCACACCCTGGCGCATCCTCGCGCGCAGGGCCCGACCACAGGTCATTCCTTTCAAGGCTGGCCGAAGCCGGCCCGCACATAAAAGAGACCTAAGGCGCGCACAGCGGGCCAAAGGTCCTTGAGTAGTGCATCAGGCGTTGGGTCACCATACGACACCACAGGGATGCATATGGAAGGACTTGAGATATGGATCACAGGTTTCGCTGCAACCAACAGCGCACATTCAAAGGTGTTTCCCAGAATCGCATCCCATAGCCGCAGGGGCTGACCTTCACTGTGCGATCAACGCACGACGCTTGTCCACTGCGGACTACCATCACCCCATGACCCGTGTACTGCTCGCCGAGGACGACGCGTCCATCTCGGAGCCGCTGGCCCGCGCCCTGCGCAGGGAGGGTTACGAGGTCGAAGTGCGTGAGGACGGCCCGACCGCCCTCGACGCAGGACTGCAGGGCGGTGGCGTCGATCTTGTCGTGCTGGACCTGGGGCTGCCCGGCATGGACGGCTTGGAGGTCGCCCGCCGGCTGCGCGCCGACGGGCTCACGGTGCCGATCCTCATCCTGACCGCGCGCGCCGACGAGGTGGACACCGTCGTCGGCCTGGACGCGGGCGCCGACGACTACGTGACCAAGCCCTTCCGCCTCGCCGAGCTGCTCGCCCGGGTCAGGGCCCTGCTTCGGCGGGGCGCCACCGAGCACAAGGAGGCGCCCGCGACGCACGGCGTACGGATCGACGTCGAGTCGCACCGGGCCTGGATGGGCGACGACGAACTCCAGCTCACCGCCAAGGAGTTCGACCTGCTCCGCGTCCTGGTGCGCGACGCGGGCCGGGTCGTCACGCGCGACCAGCTGATGCGGGAGGTCTGGGACACGACGTGGTGGTCGTCCACCAAGACGCTGGACATGCACATCTCCTGGCTGCGCAAGAAGCTGGGCGACGACGCGGCGAATCCTCGGTACATCGCGACGGTGCGGGGCGTGGGTTTCCGCTTCGAGAAGAGCTGAGGAGCGCCCCGCCAGGGGCGCGGGGAACGGCGCGAGCAACCACGACGACTGCCGCACTCGCCGTCGCACTCGCCGTCGAACGCGCCGTAGGCGGACGCGCGTCTGCGGGGCTCGGACCGTTTGGCTGCCGCCGGGCCGTCGACGGCTGGCCGCGCAGTTCCCCGCGCCCCTGACGGGGCGCTGCCCTGAGGGGCGTCAGGGGTGACGTCCTCAGGGGCGCGGGGAACGGCGCGAGCAACCCAGGACGGCCCGCACCCACATCCGCGACACTGAGTAAATGCGCCGCCGACTGATCAGCTCCACCCTCGCCGTCGTCCTCGTCGTGATCGCCGTGTTCGGGGTGAGCCTCGTCATCGTCGAGACGAGGACCATCAGCAGCAGCGCCCAGGAGCGCGTGGAATCCGAGGCGTTGCGTCTCGCCAGCATCGTCGACAGCCGGCTCATCAGCGATGAGCGGATCAGCGGCGGCATCCTGCGCGACCAGGTCGCCACCGACCGGTACGCGCGCATCGAGATCCCGGGGCGCAAGCCCATCGAGATCGGCAAGCGCCCCTCCGGTGACGTGATCAGCGCCACCCGCCCCGGCGAGCAGGGCGAGGAGGTCACCGTCCAGGAGCCCCGCGCCGCGGTCACCCGGGAGGTCGGCCGCACGCTGATGATCATCGCCGCCGTGGCACTGCTCGCGATCGTCGCGGCGGTGCTGCTCGCGGTGCGCCAGGCCAACCGCCTCGCGTCGCCGCTCACCGACCTCGCCGAGACCGCGGAGCGCCTCGGCTCGGGCGACTCCCGGCCCCGCCACAAGCGGTACGGCGTGCCGGAGCTGGACCGCGTCGCCGACGTCCTGGACGCGTCGGCCGAGCGCATCGGCCGCATGCTGACCGCCGAACGGCGCCTCGCCGCCGACGCCTCCCACCAGCTGCGCACACCGTTGACCGCGCTGTCGATGCGCCTGGAGGAGATCACCGTCACCGATGAGCTGGACACGGTGAAGGAGGAGGCGACGATCGCGCTGGCGCAGGTGGAGCGGCTGACCGACGTCGTGGAGCGGCTGCTCACCAACTCCCGCGACCCCCGCACCGGCTCCGCCGTCACCTTCGACCTGGAGGAGGTCATCAAGCAGCAGCTGGAGGAGTGGCGCCCCGCCTACCGCAGCGTGGGCCGCGCCATCGTCAGCTCGGGCAAGCGGCACCTGGAGGCGGTCGGCACGCCGGGCGCGGTGGCGCAGGTCCTCGCCGCGCTGATCGAGAACTCCCTGATGCACGGTGGCGGCACGGTCGCCCTGCGTACCCGCGTCACCGGCAACCAGGCGGTCATCGAGGTCACCGACGAGGGCCCCGGCGTGCCGCCGGACCTCGGGGCGCGGATCTTCGAGCGGACCATCAGCGGCCGCAACTCGACGGGAATCGGCCTCGCGGTGGCCCGGGATCTGGCCGAGGCCGACGGTGGCCGCCTGGAGATGCTGCAGACGAAGCCGCCGATCTTCGGCCTCTTCCTGTCGCGTACGCCGGTGTCCAGGACGGACGCCGAGACCGAGACGGTCAGGTGACGGTCAGGAGACGGTCAGGCAAGGCGGCCGCCCCAGGACGAATGGACCCGCGTCAGCTCGCGCGCCGCGCCACCGGCCGCCCGCCCGCCCCCTCCGGGTCCGACCCCTCCGCACCCGGCTTCTCCGCACCCGGCTTCTCCAGGAACGATTCCGCATGCGCGACGGCCTCCCGCACGGGCAGCGCCTTGAACACCCACGTGCGGTACGACCAGAAGCGGAAGAGCGTGGCGATGCCCATGCCGAGGAACTTGAAGAAGTTGGCCTGCAGCCTGCCGTCCCAGCCGAACCAGTACGTCGCCGCGTAGAGCACGCCGTTCTCGATCACCAGGCCCACCGCGCTGAACAGCAGGAAGAGGCTGAGCTCCTTGGTGCGCCCGCCCTTGTCACGGTCCTTGTACGTGAAGTAGCGGAACCCCACGTAGTTGAAGACGATGGCGACGACCGTGGCGATCACACTCGCGCGCACCACGTGCAGATCCGTGACATGTCGTACGAGGTTGAAGACCCCGAAGTTGACCAGGGTCCCGACCGCCCCCACGGCCCCGAATTTGGCGACCTCACGCGCCAGCTGGTCCAGTCGCACCCGTAGTGCGCCCCGTTCCGTCATGGTGTCGCCCCAGCCCCCGTCGATTCGTACCGGTCGAGCGTTTCGTACCGGTCATGTACGTGTCGACGGATTGGTGTTTCGGTCGTGTCGACCCAGCCATGCTAACCAGCGGGCATCCCCGGCGCGCGGGGGCGCCCGGACACCGTGCCGCCGCTGTGACGGCAGGGGCCGGGAGACAGCAAGAACCGGCCGTTCCCGGGTGGCCGGGACCGGCCGATACCCTGGGGGCGTGACGTTCCCGGTAGTCGGCATGGTCGGCGGCGGTCAGCTCGCCCGCATGACCCACGAGGCGGGCATCCCCCTCGGCCTCAAGTTCAAGCTCCTCAGTGACACCCCGCAGGATTCCGCCGCGCAGGTCGTGAGCGAAGTCGTCATCGGCGACTATCGCGACCTCGACACGCTGCGTGACTTCGCGCGGGGCTGCGACGTGATCACCTTCGATCACGAACACGTACCCACCGAGCACCTCAGGGCCCTGGAGGCGGACGGCATCCCCGTGCGCCCGGGGCCCGACGCGTTGGTGCACGCCCAGGACAAGGGCGTGATGCGCGAGAGGCTCATGGAGATCGGCGTGCCGTGCCCGCGCCACCGGATCGTGAGGGACCCGGCCGACGTGGCCGCCTTCGCGGCCGAGGGCGCGACGGACGGCGGCGACGGCTTCCCCGTGATCCTCAAGACGGTGCGGGGCGGCTATGACGGGAAGGGGGTGTGGTTCGTGCGCCGCGTCGAGGACGCCGAAGAGCCCTTCCGGGCCGGCGTCCCGGTGCTCGCCGAGGAGAAGGTCGACTTCGTACGCGAACTGGCGGCGAACGTCGTCCGCTCGCCGCACGGCCAGGCCGTCGCCTACCCCGTCGTGGAGTCCCAGCAGGTCGACGGCGTCTGCGACACGGTGATCGCCCCGGCACCCGGCCTCTCCCAGGACCTCGCGGGCCGGGCGCAGGAGCTGGCGCTGCGCGTCGCCAAGGAGCTGGGCGTGGTCGGCCACCTCGCGGTCGAACTCTTCGAGACGACAGGACCCGACGGGAAGCCCGGCATCCTCGTCAACGAACTGGCGATGCGCCCGCACAACTCCGGCCACTGGACGCAGGACGGCGCGATCACCTCCCAGTTCGCCAACCACGTCCGCGCGGTGCTCGACCTGCCGCTCGGCGACCCCCGCCCGCGCGCCACGTGGACCGTGATGGCCAATGTGCTCGGCGGTGACTACCCCGACATGTACGCCGCGTATCTGCACTGCATGGCCCGCGATCCGCAGCTCAAGATCCACATGTACGGCAAGGACGTGAAGCCCGGCCGCAAGGTGGGCCACGTCAACACCTACGGCGACGATCTGGACGAGGTCCTCGACCGCGCCCGCCACGCAGCCGGCTACCTCAGAGGAACGATCACCGAATGAGCTCCCCCCTGATCGGCATCGCCATGGGTTCCGACTCCGACTGGACCGTCATGGAGGGCGCCGCCAAGGCTCTCGACGAGTTCGAGATCCCCTACGAGGTCGACGTCCTCTCCGCACACCGCATGCCGCACGAGATGATCGCGTACGGCGAGCAGGCGGCGGACCGCGGTCTGAAGGCGCTCATCGCGGGCGCGGGCGGCGCCGCCCACCTGCCCGGCATGCTCGCCTCGGTGACCCCGCTGCCGGTGATCGGCGTGCCGGTCCCGCTGAAGTACCTGGACGGCATGGACAGCCTCCTGTCCATCGTGCAGATGCCGGCGGGCGTCCCGGTGGCGACGGTCTCCGTCGGCGGCGCGCGCAACGCGGGCCTGCTCGCGGCCCGCATGCTGGCGGCGCACGACGCCGACATCCTCTCCCGCATGCGGGAGTTCCAGCAGGAGCTGAACGACCAGGCGACGGAGAAGGGCAAGCGGCTGCGGGCGAAGGTCGAGGGGGCGGGTTCCGGATTCGGCTTCGGTTCGGGAAAGTGATCGCATGACACCCCCCGATGAAGTACGTGCCCTCGCCCTCGACGAAGCCCGCGCCCTCCTCGCCGACTTCCCCGTCGTCGACGGCCACAACGACCTGCCGTGGGCCCTGCGCGAGAAGGCGGGCTACGACCTCGACCGCCTGGACATCGCGGCGGACCAGACGGGCAGTCTGCACACGGACATCGCCCGGCTGCGCGCCGGCGGTGTCGGCGCGCAGTTCTGGTCGGTGTACGTCCGTACGGACCTGACCGGCGACGCGGCGGTCAGCGCCACGCTCGAACAGGTCGACTGCGTCGAGCAGTTGCTGGCCCGCCACCCGGCGGACCTGGCCCGCGCGCGCACGGCGGCGGACATGGAGAAGGCCCGCGCCGAGGGCCGCGTCGCGTCCCTCATGGGTGCCGAGGGCGGCCACTCCATCAACAACTCCCTCGCCACGCTGCGGGCGCTGCACACACTCGGCGTCCGCTACATGACGCTCACGCACAACGACAACGTCGCGTGGGCGGACTCGGCGACGGACGAGCCCCGGGTCGGCGGCCTGTCGCCGTTCGGCCACGAGGTGGTCCGCGAGATGAACCGCGTCGGCATGCTGGTCGACCTCTCCCACGTGGCGGCGGAGACGATGCGGGCGGCCCTGGACACCACGGTGGCCCCGGTGATCTTCTCGCACTCCTCGGCACGGGCCGTCTGCGACCACCCGCGCAACATCCCCGACGACGTCCTGGAGCGGCTGCCCGCCAACGGCGGCGTGGCGATGGTGACCTTCGTACCGAAGTTCGTGCTCCAGGCGGCGGTCGACTGGACCCTGGCCGCCGACGAGAACATGCGCGCCCACGGCTTCCACCACCTCGACACGACACCGGAGGCCATGCGGGTCCACGCGGCGTTCGAGGAGTCGACGCCCCGCCCCGTCGCGACGACGGCCACGGTCGCCGACCACCTCGACCACATGCGCGAGGTGGCGGGCATCGACCACATCGGCATCGGCGGCGACTACGACGGCACGGCGTTCACCCCCGACGGCCTGGACGACGTGGCGGGCTACCCGAACCTCATCGCGGAACTGATCACCCGAGGCTGGTCGAAGCCCGACCTGTCCAAGCTGACGTGGCAGAACGCGGTGCGGGTCCTTGGAGCGGCGGAGGACGTGGCCCGCGACGAGCAGATGCGCAGGGGCCCGTCCATCGCGACGCTGGAACAGCTGGACGGCTGACCGTCCCCGGACACGTCGATGGGGTGCCACCCGGCCGGGCGGCACCCCATCGACGTATCCGGACTCCGTAGGACTACGGCAGGTTCCGCGCCATCACGATGCGCTGAACCTGATTCGTACCCTCATAAATCTGCGTGATCTTCGCGTCGCGCATCATCCGCTCGACGGGGTAGTCACGGGTGTAGCCGTAGCCGCCGAGGAGCTGGACGGCGTCCGTGGTGACCTCCATCGCGACGTCCGAGGCGAAGCACTTGGCGGCGGCGCCCTGGAAGGTGAGGTCCCTCTCTCCACCTCCGGCGGCGACGCGCTCCGACTTGGCCGCGGCCGCGTACGTGAGCTGGCGCGCGGCCTCGATCTTCATCGCCATGTCGGCGAGCATGAACTGGACGCCCTGGAAGTCGGCGATCGGCTTGCCGAACTGCTTGCGCTCCTGGACATAGCCCTTGGCGTAGTCGAGGGCGCCCTGCGCGATGCCGAGGGCCTGCGCCGCGATGGTGATGCGGGTGTGGTCCAGGGTCTTCATGGCCGTCGCGAAGCCCGTGCCCTCCTCGCCGATCATGCGGTCGGCGGGGATGCGGACGTTGTCGAGGTAGACCTCGCGGGTGGGGGAGCCCTTGATGCCGAGCTTCCGCTCCGGGGCGCCGAAGGAGACGCCCTCGTCCGACTTCTCGACGACGAACGCGGAGATGCCCTTCGAGCGCTTGGTCGGGTCGGTGACGGCCATGACCGTGTAGTACTCGGAGACGCCGGCGTTGGTGATCCAGCGCTTCACGCCGTTGAGGACGTACGAGTCGCCGTCGCGGACCGCCTTCGTCTTCATCCCGGCGGCGTCCGAACCCGCGTCGGGCTCGGACAGGCAGTACGAGAACATGCCCTCGCCCTTGGCGAGCGGCGTCATGTACTTCTTCTTCAGCTCCTCGGAGCCGGAGAGGAGGACGGGCAGCGAGCCGAGCTTGTTCACGGCGGGGATGAGGGAGGACGAGGCGCAGACGCGCGCCACCTCCTCGATGACGATGACGGTCGCCAGGGCGTCGGCGCCCGAGCCGCCGAAGCTCTCCGGCACGTGCACGGCGTGCAGGTCGCCCGCGACCAGCGCGTCGAGGGCCTCCTGCGGGAAGCGGGCCTCCTCGTCCACCGCGGCGGCGAACGGCGCGATCTTCGCCTCGGCCAGCGAGCGGATCGCGTCCCGGAGCATGTCGTGCTCCTCGGACGGGCGGTACAGGTCGAAATCAGCCGATCCGGCCAAGGTCTCTCACGCTCCAAGGATGCTAATTACCGTTAAGTAACCCAAATTTTAGTGCTGCCACCCGTACGACGGATACGTGAGCTTGGCGACAGCGGCAAACGTGCCCGGTGAGCGGCTCGAATACGCCCGACTATGCTCGGCAGCGCACCGCAGCCGTAAGCCCCGCAGACCCTCTGGAGCACCGCATGGCCCTCAAGATCACCGTGATCGGCACCGGCTATCTCGGCGCCACGCACGCCGCGGCCATGGCCGAACTCGGCTTCGAGGTCCTCGGTCTCGACGTCGTGCCCGAGAAGGTCGACATGCTCCAGCGGGGCGAGGTCCCCATGTACGAGCCCGGCCTCGAGGAGCTGCTGCGCAAGCACGTCGCGGGCATCGAGGGCTCCAGTGGGCGGCTGCGCTTCACCATGGACTGGGCGGAGGTCGCCGACTTCGGCGACGTCCACTTCATCTGCGTGAACACCCCGCAGAAGCACGGTGAGTACGCGTGCGACATGTCGTACGTCGATTCGGCGGTGGAGTCGCTGGCCAAGCACCTGCACAAGGCGGCTCTCGTCGTCGGCAAGTCCACCGTCCCGGTCGGCAGCGCGGACCGCCTCGCGGCCCGCATCCTGGAGCTCGCCCCCGCGGGCGGCGAGGTCGAGCTGGCGTGGAACCCGGAGTTCCTGCGGGAGGGCTTCGCCGTCCAGGACACGCTGCGCCCCGACCGGATCGTGGTCGGCGTACGCAGCGAGCGCGCCGAGAAGCTGCTGCGCGAGGTGTACGCGACGCCGGTCGGGGAGGGCTCGCCCTTCGTCGTCACCGACTTCCCGACGGCCGAACTGGTGAAGACCTCCGCCAACTCCTTCCTCGCCACGAAGATCTCCTTCATCAACGCCATGGCGGAGGTCTGCGAGGCCGCGGGCGGCGACGTCGTGAAGCTCGCGGAGGCGCTCGGGCACGACGACCGGATCGGCAAGAAGTTCCTGCGGGCCGGGATCGGCTTCGGCGGGGGCTGCCTGCCCAAGGACATCCGCGCGTTCATGGCGCGCGCCGGTGAACTCGGCGCGGACCAGGCCCTGACCTTCCTCCGCGAGATCGACTCCATCAACATGCGGCGGCGCGGCCAGATGGTCGAGATGGCGCGCGAGGCGCTGGGCGGCGGCTCCTTCCTCGGCAAGCGGGTCGCGGTGCTCGGCGCCACGTTCAAGCCGGACTCCGACGACGTCCGGGACTCCCCGGCGCTCAATGTCGCCGGGCAGATCCACCTCCAGGGCGGGCAGGTCACGGTCTACGACCCCAAGGGCATGGTGAACGCCCGTCGCCTCTTCCCCACCCTCGGGTACGCGGACACGGCGGTGGACGCGGTCCGCGGCGCGGACGTCGTCCTGCACCTCACGGAGTGGCGCGAGTTCCGCGAGCTGGATCCGGCGGCGCTCGCCTCCGTGACGGAGACCCCGGTCATCCTGGACGGCCGCAACGCGCTCGACCCCGAGGTCTGGCGGGCGGCGGGCTGGACCTACCGGGCGATGGGCAGGCCGTCGGCCTGACGGGGCCCTGTCCCGGCGCTTCGCGCCGGATCTCCGGTCATCGCAGGGTCAGCGGGGTGCGCGTCGCGACGCGCGCCAGCTTCTCCGGGTTGCGGACGTAGTAGAGGCCGGTGATGCGCTCGTCCTCGACGCGGACCGCCATGACGCCGTCCAGCTCGCCGTCGAGGCGTGCGAGGAGTGCCGGGCCGCCGTTGACCACGGTGGCCTCGCAGCTGACCGTGACCCCGGCCCGCGCGGAGCCGCCGAGGTGGAAGCGGGCCACCTTCTCGGCGCCGATGACCGGCCGCAGCGCGGCCCGCTTGACGCCGCCGCCGTCGCTCACGAGGACGACCTCCGGTGCGAGCACGCCGAGGAGATCCTGGAAGTCCCTGGTTTCGAGCGCGCGCTGGAACGCCTCAAGGGCCACCCGCCCCCTGCTCGGGGACACCGCCTGGCGCGGACGGCGGGCGTCCACGTGCCGGCGGGCGCGGTGGGCGATCTGGCGGACGGCTGCGGGGCTCTTGTCGACGGCGGCCGCGATCTCCTCGTACTCCACGTCGAAGACCTCGCGCGGCACGAAGACGGCGCGCTCGGTCGGCGACAGCGTTTCGAGGAGGCGAACTCGGCCGCGCCGGGCACGCGCGGATCGGCGCTGCCGCTGCCCACCGCGTAGATCAGACAGTCGTAGCCGACCGTGCCGCCGCCCGCCGGCGTCACGCCGCGGTCCGCCGCGTCGATCCGTGCGACGGTGTCGACCACCAGCCGGACGCCCTCGCCCAGGACCTCGGCGTAGTCGACGACCGCGTCGTCGGACCCGCCCACCATCTGGTGCAGGCGGATGCGGTGGACGAAGCTCGGGTGCGGGTTGATCAGCGTCACCGGCACGTCGCCGTGCCGGGTCAGACGGTTGGCCGCCATCACTCCGGCGTAACCGCCGCCGACCACGACCACATCGGTGTTCTCGCTCATGGTGTCTCCTCCGCTTCGAGGGGTTCGGCCACAAGACACCGGAGGATCGACCACTGTGACAGCTTGTGAGGCAGGCCACTTCGCGCCAGGCGCGATGAGGTCAGTTCGGCGGAGACGCCGCGGACATACGCGCGCGGTACGCCCGCATCTTGGCGCGCGCCCCGCACACCCCCATGTCGCACCACCGGCTCCGCCCGGCCGGGCTGCGGTCGTAATAGGCCCAGTGGCAGGTCGCCGCCTCGCACGCCTTGAGGCGGAGCCAGGTGCCGGACGTGAGCGCCTCGGCAATCGCCGAGGCCACCCGCGCGGTGAGCGCCGACGCGTCGGCGGGGGCGAGCGACGCCGCACCGGACGCGCCGTCCACCCGTACCAACAACGGCCCGGCCGCGAGGAGTTCGCTCAGATCCCGCACCGGCGCATGCGCCGGATGCCCGGCGTGGGCGAGGCACGCCGCCCGCAGGGACTCGCGGAGTTCACGCGCCGCGGCCACGTCCTTCGGGGCGAGCCCGAATACGTCCCGCCCCGCCTCGGTGTCCAGGCGGTCCGCGCCCGTCGCCAGATCGAGGGTGTTCACCAGCTCCTGGACCAGCGTGAGCCCTCCCGGCGCGGGCGCTCTGTCATTCATGGTTGCGACGTTACCCCTTCTACGGGAGTATGCAGTAACCGTTACTGGATGGGGCCGACCATCCGGTAATCAGCGTTGGAGGAACCATGGCTCTCGCCGAGCTCCGTGCCGTCGCCCTCGACTGCCGGGACCCGTTCGCCCTCGCGGAGTTCTACGCCGCGGTCATCGGCGGCACCCCCGTCCAGAGCGAGGACGACTGGGTCGTCCTCGAAGGCGACGCCGGCACGCCCCTGGCCTTCCAGAGGGCTCCCGGTCACGTACCGCCGAAGTGGCCCTCGTCCGACGGGTCGCAGCAGCTCCACCTGGACCTCACGGTGGAGGACATGGACGCCGTCGAGAAGGAGATCCTCGCGCTCGGCGCCACGGTCCTCGACGCCGCCGACCGCGACCGCAGCTGGCGGGTTTACGCCGATCCGGCCGGGCACCCGTTCTGCCTGTGTGTCGACTGAGCCCCGAGAAGGAGGAGTCATGACCGACCAGCACGACGCCGCCCCCATCGCCCGCCTGCACAACGTCGTCCTCGACTGCCCGCAACCCCGCGAACTCGCCGAGTTCTACGCCCGGATCATCGGCGGCACCATCGAGGACGACGGCGACTGGGTGGACCTCGTGGCCCCCGGCCGCGTCAAGGTCTCCTTCCAGCGGGTGACCGGACTGCGCCCGCCGGAGTGGCCGCGCTCGGACGTCAACGCCCAGCAGATCCACCTGGACCTCGACGCGGGCAGCACCGACGAGGAGATGGACGCCGCCCAGGCGAAGGTGCTCGCCCTCGGGGCGCGCCCCCTCGACCTGGACGACGACGGCGGCAAGCGCGACTTCCGTGTGTACGCCGATCCCGCCGGGCACCCGTTCTGCCTCTGCAAGATCCCCTGACGGAGCTCAGCCGTCCAGACGCTCTATCGTCGCCGTGGAAGGCGTCCTGCGCTCCCGCGCCGCCCGGGCCGTGAAGTCCGCGAGGCGCAGGATGCGCTGGACGTTGCCCCAGGTCAGCGCCGCCACATCGGCTTCCGGCCAGTCGCGTTCGAGGAGTTCGGTGATCAGCCGGGGATAGCTCGACGTGTCGGCGAGGCCCTCCGGGTGCGCCTCCGGAGTGTCGTACGTCCCCGAGAGGGCGACGCACTCCGGCCCCGCGACGCGGCGCACGTGCTCTAGGTGGTCCGCCACATCGCGGACGGAAGAACCGCTCCGCTCGGCGGTCAGCGGCACCATGCACAGGCCCTTGGCGGCGCCCACTTCGGCGAGCAGGTCGTCCGGGAGGTTGTCGGGGTGGTCGTGCGCGGCGAGGGCCCCGGAGCGCGTGAACACGACGGGCGCCTTGGAGATGGAGAGCACCCGCCGCACCGTCGCCTCGGACGCGCCGGACAGGTCCGCGATGACCCCGAGCCGGTTCATCTCCCGCACGACCTCCTCACCGAACGAGGTCAGCCCGCCGGGGCCCGCCCACGTCGTACCGCAGAGGGAGACCGCGCACAGGCCCAGGCTGCGCAGCGCGCGCAACGTGGCCAGGGAGTCGCCGAGCGCGGCGCCGCGGGCGGGGCCGATCAGCGTGGCGATGCGGCCGCAGTTGCGGGCGTCGGTGACCTCCGAGGCGTCGCGGGCGAGCCGCAGCGCCTGGGGGTGGGCGCCGACGACGTGCTTCACCAGGTCGATCTGTTCCAGCGTCGCCCGCATGATCCGGTCGGCGCTCAGCCACTCGGGCACGTACACCGACCAGAACTGCGCCCCGACCCCTCCGGCGCGCAGCCGCGGCAGGTCGCTCTCCAGGCCGCTGTCGCCCGTCTCGAAGTCGTACCAGGGCAGATCTTGCAGCGCTTCCGGCAGACCGCTGTACCCGTCGGCGACGGGATGCTCGGTGAGCATGGCGCGGGCCCGGGCGAAGGGGTCCTCGGCCCACGGGGGGCCGGTATCGGAGCCGGGCGCGGGACGCGGCTCGGCATGGGGGTCGTCCGGGCCGGGTGACTGGTCGAGCTTCCCGGCCTCGGCGGTCGTGTTGATCTCGTCCTGCAGGTCTGCCATGGCAGGGCCTCCGGACATCGGGGGTGGCAGCAGTTCGGACCACCGTGACATGCCGGAGCCGGAGGGTCGCGACGAGCGGGCCGTTCGGGGTACGAGGAGGACGTACGACGGACCGCTCGGGGCAGTGTCAGTTGCCGGAGACCGTGACCTTCTCGTCGTTGTTCAGCTCATTGACCAGCTGCTTGACCTTGGTCTTGTCCCAGAGGAGGTTGCTGCCCGTCGTACCGGCGAGCGGCATGTTCATGGACTTGCCGTCGCCGCCGGTGACGCCCTTCATCGCCCAGAACATGGACGCCACGTCCATCAGGCCCATGTCCTTGTCGACGATCAGCGTGTCCAGGCCGGCGCCCATCGTGGGGTAGAGCTTGAACGGATTCATGACCGTGCCGGGCGTCGCCGCCTGGTTGGCGAGGGCCGCGAGGAACTTCTGCTGGTTCTTCGTACGGTCCAGGTCGCTGCCCGGCAGCGCGTACCGCGTACGGACGAAGGCGAGCGCCTGTTCGCCGTTCAGGGTCTGCTTGCCCTCCTCGAAGTCGGCGCCGGACTTCTTGTCCTTGAAGCCCTTGGGGATGTCCATCTCCACGCCGCCGACCGCGTCCACGATCTCGGCGAAGCCGCCGAAGCCGATCTCGGCGTAGTGGTCGATGCGCAGGCCGGTGTTGTACTCGACGGTCCGTACGAGAAGCTCGGGGCCGTCCTCCGCGTACGCGGCGTTCAGCTTCACCTGGCGGCCCTGGTTCGGGTAGAGCTTGCCGGACTCCGCGCCCTTGAAGGAGGGGATCGTGACGTTCGAGTCGCGGGGCAGCGAGATCATCGTGTTCCCGCCGTCGTCCGCGACGTGCAGGATCATCATCGAGTCCGTGCGCTTGCCGTCGGCCGAGCCCGTGTGGAGCTTCTTCTTCTCCTCGTCGGACATGCCCTCGCGGCTGTCGGAGCCCACGATCAGGTAGTTCGTGCCCGCGCCGCCCTCGGGCCGCTCGATGACCTTGGAGAGGTCGACCTCGCGCTTGAGCTTGCCGTCCGCCCAGAAGTACGTCGCCACGGACGTCACGAGCAGCACGGATACGAGGGTGATCGAGCCGATCTTGATGCGGCGCCGCCAGTTCGGCGCGGGGCGCGCGGCGCGCGGCGGCTGTCCGTCGCCGCCCCGGCCGGCGTCGCCGCCGGCGGCCGCGGGCTGGCCGTAGACCTGGCCGGTGTTGTAGCCGCTGTCGTAGCCCTGCCCGTACGCGGCCTGGCGCGGGGTGCGCGGCTCGAAGACCTGGTCGCGGGCGTCGCCGTACGGCTGCCCGTCGCCGTACTGGTCGTCGTAACCGTCGCCGTACGCGGGCTGCTGCGGGACACCGCCCGGCGGCGGTCCCGCGGGGGCGCCGCGCTGGACGTGGCGCATCACGCGGGCGCCGTCGGGCTGGGGGTTCCCGCTGCCGCCGCCGTAACCACGGCCGCCCGCCTGATCGTCTCGCCAATCGCTCATGTGGCCCAGTGTGCAGTGCCGGACGGCGCCGCATACAGGGAGGTCGAGAATTCGGGCCAGGGCTGTTGCAGAGCTGATGCAAAGCGGCCGGGGAAGGCTCGCTCATACGTCCGGCATAGGGTGGAGGGCATGACAGATCAGGCCCCCAGTTCCGAATCGGAGATTCGGGGCAAGCCGACCTCGGCGTCCCGCACCACGCTCAGCCACATCATGACCCACAACGACACCAACCTCCTCGGCACGGTGCACGGCGGCGTGATCATGAAACTGGTCGACGACGCGGCGGGGGCGGTCGCCGGGCGCCACTCGGGCGGGCCCGCGGTCACCGCGTCCATGGACGAGATGGTCTTCCTGGAGCCGGTCCGCGTCGGAGACCTCGTACATGTGAAGGCCCAGGTGAACTGGACCGGCCGCAGCTCCATGGAGGTCGGCGTCCGCGTCCTTGCCGAGCGCTGGAACGAGTCGACGCCCGCACAGCAGGTCGGCTCCGCCTACCTCGTCTTCGCCGCGGTGGACGCGGACGGCAAGCCCCGCACGGTCCCGCCGGTCCTCCCGGAGACGGACCGCGACCGCCGCCGCCACCAGGAGGCGCAGATCCGCCGCACACACCGGCTCGCCCGCCGCCGGGCGATCAAGGAGCTGCGCGAGGCGCGGGCGGCAGAGGGCTTCGACGACTGAAGCCCCTCAAGACGGGCCCACGGAGGCTACGCGGCTACGGACACACCACCTGGTCCCCCGTCACCGCTCCGAACTCCCCTTGGAGCTCGTCCTCCGCCCGCACCGTCCGCACCCCCTTGAAGTCCGTCCCCGCGATCACCTTCAGCGTCGCCCCCTGCCCGTTGACCATGCGCAGCTCGCAGCCCGGCAGAGCCGTCGCGAGGGTCCTCGCGGAGCGGTCCCAGCGGGGGTCGTAGGTGACGACGGTCCGCTTGGCGGGCGCCGTCAGCGAGTTCGGCGCGTTCCCCGGCACCCCCGTCGTGTTGAACCCGGTGGCCCGCAGCTCCGTGTCGACGCGCTTCCCGAGCCCCGGCACCCCCGTCCCGTTGTCCACCTGCACCTGGATCTGCTGGGGCGAGACGTCGACCAGCGCGGCCTTGGACTTGCCCTTGTGCGAGGCGAGGGGCCGGTCCTCGCGCAGCGTCTTGAACAGCTTCACCGACTTCGTCGGATGCCACTTCAGCGTCGAGCCGATGCCCGGCAGGTTCTGCGCCTCGGTGCTCAGCGGCACGGTCGTGAACTCCGACGACGACGGTGAGAAGCCCCGCATCGCCTGCCCGAGGCCCAGCATGTCGCTCGTACCGAAGCCGTTGTCCGCCCGGACCGAGCCGAGCAGCGTGTGCGTCACGTCACGGAACTTGACCGGGTTCAGCAGGACGCCGGTGCTGGTCGCCTTCGCGATGAGCGCCGCGAGGAACCGCTGCTGGCGCTGCATGCGGCCGAGGTCGGAGGCCCCGTCGACGTACCGCGAACGCACGTACTGGAGCGCCTCGCCGCCGTTCATCGCGTGTGTGCCGATCGCCAGGTTCAGGCCGGTGTGCGAGTCCATCAGGGGCCTGGCCGTGCAGATCTCCACTCCGCCGACCACGTCCACGGTCTTGATGAAGCTGGTGAAGTCGACCTCCAGATAGTGGTCGATCTTGACCTTCGTCATGTGCTCGACGGTCCGCACCGTGAGGTTCGGCCCGCCCTCCGCGTACGCCGCGTTGATCTTGTTGGGGTGCGCGCTGTGCTTCTCGCCGGTGGCCTGGTCGGTGTGCGCGGGCAGCACCGCGTACGAGTCGCGGGGCAGGCTCACGACGCTGGCGCGGTCCCTCGCCTCCGAGATGTGCACGATCATGATCGTGTCGGTGCAGTGGCAGGGCGCGCCGCCGAGGCGGTACTTCTGCTTCTCCTCGGGGGTGATCTTGTCGCGGCCGTCGGTGCCGACGAGCAGGACGTTCATGCCGTTGCCCGAAGCGGGCCGGTTCTTCATGTCCTTGAAGGCGTCGACCCGCCTGATCTCGGTGTCGAGGCTGGTGACCACGGAGTGCCCGATGCCGGCCGCGGCGAGCACCGCGACGGAGCACGCGATCGCGGCCCGCATGGCCCAGCCCGTCCGCCGCTCGCCCTGCTCGCCCGGCGTGGGTGCGGGCGGTCTCTGACCCTGCGGAGGCGGCGGGGGGAGCGGCGGGGGAGTGGGGAGGCGGGGCGGTGTGGGCACGTGGGGGACACCTCCGCGGAGACGGACGTTGGCTGTGGGCGGGCGCGGGCGTGGGGGCTTCCGAGAAACGTAAGCCCATACGAAATGCGGCCCGGGGTAGCGACCCGGACGGCGCGCGCCCGTGTCCCCCATTCGCGGTAACGTGACGCGTGATGAACGCGAAGTCTGAGGTGCACCCTCCCGCCGTGTCCGTGATCATGCCCGTCCTCAACGAGGAACGGCATCTGCGTGAGGCCGTCCACGCGATCCTGCGCCAGGAGTACGCGGGTGAGATGGAGGTCGTCGTCGCGCTCGGCCCCTCCACCGACCGCACGGACGAGATCGCCGCGGAGCTGGTCAGGGAAGACCCCAGGGTGCGCACGGTCCCCAACCCCACGGGGCGTACGCCGGCGGCGCTGAACGCCGCGATCAAGGCGTCCCGTCACCCGATCGTGGTACGCGTGGACGGCCACGCCGCGCTCTCGCCGGGCTACATCACGACCGCCGTCCGCCTCCTGGAGGAGACCGGCGCGATGAACGTCGGCGGCATCATGCACGCCGAGGGCCAGAACGACTGGGAGTACGCGGTCGCCGCCGCCATGACGTCGAAGATCGGCGTGGGCAACGCCGCCTTCCACACCGGCGGCGACGCCCAGCAGGCCGAGACGGTCTACCTCGGCGTCTTCCGGCGCGAGGCCCTGGAGCAACAGGGCGGCTACAACGAAGAGTTCATCCGCGCCCAGGACTGGGAGCTGAACTTCCGCATCCGCGAGGCCGGCGGCATGATCTGGTTCTCGCCCGAGCTGAAGGTCTCCTACCGCCCGCGGCCCAGCGTGAAGGCGCTCGCCAAGCAGTACAAGGACTACGGCCGCTGGCGCCACGTCGTCGCCCGCTACCACGAGGGCTCCATCAACCTCCGCTACCTCGCGCCGCCGACCGCGGTCTGCGCGATAGCGGCGGGCATCGTGGTCGGCGCGGTGCTCACACCGTGGGGCTTCGTGATCCCCGGCGGCTACCTCGCGGCGATCGTCGCGGGCTCCCTGCCCGCGGGCAGGGGCCTGCCGCTGAAGGCACGGCTCCGGATCCCGGTGGCGCTCGCGACCATGCACATGTCGTGGGGCTGGGGCTTCCTCACCAGCCCGCGCTCGCTGGCCAGGAAGGTCATCGCCTCGCGCCGCCCGGCCGTCCTGGGGGAGACCCAGGAGGCCTGACGGCCCGCGAGGCGGCTACCAGGAGAAGTCAGGGTCCACCTTCATGCACGCCTTCTTGTCGGACCCGCTGAGCGCGTCCGCCGAATCCGGCGTCCTGTCGTCCTTCTTCTTCGCCTTGGGCGGGGCGGCGCCCTCGCGCCAGTCGGCGCCGACGACCAGGGTGACCCCGGAGACGTCCGTCGACTTCTTCGCCGAACTCAGCGGAAGGCCCAGCGACTTGGCGACCCGCTGGGCATCGCCCTCCAGTTCGACGCTGGGATAGCGGATGACCGTCTTCCCCTCGGTAAGGACCGTCGTCGTGTCCGGCGTCGCCTTCTTGAAGCCCTTGCCCGCGAGGAGTTGCGCCACCGTGTTCGCCCGGCCGGAGATCGGGGGCTCCGTGGCGGTCCGGGTGCCGTTCTGGACCTGGATCGCGATCTGGTCGTCAGCGGCCGCCGGATCGTCCGAAGGCTTCTCCTTGGCGGGCTTCTTCTTGCCCTTTCCGTCCAGCGCGATGTCGTCGCGTACGAGGCGGAAGAGCTGCTCGGCGTCGCCGGGCTTGGGGATGACGCGGGCGCCGACGTACTCGAAGGGCATGGTCGTCATCGTCGTACGGGACGGGGAGACCTTCTTCAGCTCGTTGCCGAGGTCGTACAGCTTCTTGATGCTGCCGAGGCCGTCGTCGACCTTCAGCGCGCTCGTGGCCTCCTCGGCGAGCTTGCGCAGCTGGTTGGGGCTGGTCAGGCCGGTGTTCTCGCGGAGCTTGCGGACCAGCGCGTTCATGTACATGTGCTGGGCCTTGGCGCGGCTGATGTCGGTGCCGCCCTCGAAGCCGTAGCGGGTGCGCAGCCACTGCAGGGCCTGCTCGCCCTTGACCTCCGTGGTGCCCTTCTTCAGCTTCAGGCCGGAGCCGTGGCCCTGGCTGTCGCGCGAGTGGATGTTCTTGTCCACGCAGACCGGTACGCCGCCGATGGCGTCGGCCATGGAGACCACACCCGCGAAGTCGACCATCATGAAGTGGTCGATGTGGATGTTGGTGAGCTTCTCCCAGGTCGCGACCGTGCAGCCGGGGCCGCCGCGGCCGAGGGACTCGTTCGTCATGTTCCGCGGGCCGGTCTCCTCGTAGACCTTGCCGTCGTCCGGGTCCGTGCACTTGGGGATCTGGAGAAGGGTGTCGCGCGGCATGCTGACCACCGACATGTTGGTGCGGTCGGCCGAGAGGTGCAGCAGCATCTGGACGTCCGCGAGCGGCGGGGAGCCGAAGGTGTCCTTGGCGCCGCCGAGCTTCTGGTTCGCCTTGGAGTCCCGCGCGTCCGAGCCGATGAGCAGGATGTTCAGCGGGGTCTGTCCGGCGGCGTTGGGCGTGGGCTCGGGGGCCCGGTGCTCGCCGAGGTTCAGGTCGTCCGTCTCGAGGTTGCCGTTGAGGTGCTGGTAGTAGAGGTAACCGGCGCCGGCCGTGCCGAGTATCAGTACGGACAGGAGCGTCGCCGACCAGCGCAGGACGCGGCGCTTGCGGCGCGGCGGGCGCCCGCCGCGGCCCGAGCCCGGCCGGCGCCGGTGGCCGGGGGGCCGTCCGCTGCCTCTGGAGGGCGCGGCGGTGCCTGCCGACGGCTTCCCGGGGCGCGCCTCGTCCTGGTGCGGGCCGTCGTCCCAGCCGTGATCACTGGCGTGCGGAGCGCGTTGTCGCGCCCCCTCCTTACGCACGCTGTTCTGCCTCATCCCCAGCCCCTCCCCGCCCCGTTCCCGAACTGCGGCCGCTCCGCGACGCCTTGGTGCACTCCTCGGCGCATGTCCTCGGCGCATGTCCTTGGCGCATTGTTAGACGCGAAACGACCGCTTCAGGTCACTTGGCACACACAGTCTTGTCGGCTTCGACTTTCTGGATCCCGTCCGGCGCCTTCGACGGCGGGGCGATGGGCACCCCCGCGCCCTCGAAGTCGCCGCCGAGCGTCAGCTTCATGGTCGGGAGCCCCTGTGCGTTCTTCGCGCTCTTGCCCGGCTTCAGGGCGGAGGCGGGCAGACCCATGATGTCGGCGAGCCGACGGGCCTGGTCCGCCTGGCTCGGGCCGTACTCCAGCGACGTCTTCTTGATGCCGCCGGGCGCGTTCCCCAGTTGGCTGGACTTGAGTACGCCCTCAGTGTTCTGCAGCCAGGTGAGAGTTTTCTGAGCGGCGCCGGTCTTGCCGCTGCCGTTGTAGATGTCGACCCGTACGTCGGAGGGGTCGGCCTTGGGGCCCTTGAGGCGGGCGGCCACCGCGGCCTTCTCCTTCTTCGCCTTCTTCTTCACCTCGGTCAGCGACTTGTCGGCCCGCAACATCGCGAAGAGCGGGTCGGCCTTGGCCGGGTCGGGCACGACCGTGATGGGGACCTTCTCGGCGGGGTTGTCCTTGACCGGCAGCGTGGCGAAGGTCAGGTTCTTCATGTCGAGCTTGCCGAGCTCCATGCCGAGGTCACGGAGCCTCATGATGTCCGCGATGTTGGAGTCGACGGTGAGGGCCTTGGTGCCGGCCTCCGCCAGGTCGATCATCTTCTTCGGGTTGGTGAGCGTGTCGTTCGACTTCAGCTTGCGCATCAGCGCGCTGAGGAACTGCTGCTGGAGCTCGATGCGGCTCAGGTCGCCGCCGTTGCCCACGGCATGGCGCGTACGCACGTAAGCGAGCGCCTTCTCGCCCTCGATCGTGTGCTTGCCCTTGGACAGCTTCAGATGCGACTTGGGGTCGTCGATGTCCTTGGCGAGACAGACGTCCACGCCGCCGACCGCGCTGGAGAGCGTCTTGACCGCGTTGAAGTCGGCCACCATGAAGTGGTCGGGCGTGATCCCGGTGATCGCCTTGACCGTACGCATCGTGCAGCTCGGCGTGCGGTCGCTCTGGCCGAGGCTCTCGTTGAAGCGGACGTTCTCCGTTCCCGGGATGTTCTTCTTGCTGCCGTCCTCCATCGTGGTGGGGCAGTCCGGGATGTCCGTGATCATGTCGCGCGGGATGCTCAGCGCGGTCGCGTTCGTACGGTCCTTGGAGACGTGCAGCAGGATCGTGGTGTCCGCGTGGCCGAGGCTGCCCTCGTCACCGTAGCCCTTGTTGCCGTCGCCGCTGCGCTTGTCGGTGCCGACCACCAGGATGTTGATGGCCCGGTCCTTGCTGAAGCCGCCGGTGCCCGCGCCGTCGTCGTCGATCGACGTGATGTTGTCGTTGAGGTGCTGGTAGTAGAGATAACCGCCGACACAGCCCGTGACCAGCAGGAACGCCAGCGTGCCGCCGGTCCACACCAGGACCTTCTTGCCCGCCGACTTCTTCGGCTTCTGCTTGCGCCTGCCGCCTGTCGCCGCCTCCGGCTCCTTGCCCCGGCGCCTGCGCTGCCCCGGCACCTCGCGGCGCTCGTCGCGCTCACCCTGGCGCGGGCGGTCGCGGTCGCCCTGACGGGGGCGCTCACGGTCGCGGCCCGGCGCGGAACGGCCGCGGCCCGACTGGCGTCCCGCGCCTCTACGCGGTCCGGGAACCGTCGACGGTCCTTGCCCTGCGGAAGGGCTCAGTCGCAGTTCGTAGTCGCCGGTGTCCGGGTTGAGCACCCACTGGTCCGCGGGGTCAATGTTCTCCGCCCGCCCGTCTCCCGCCACCGCCCTTTCAGAGAAGTCGCTTCGCTCTCCCCTGTTGGGCCCACGGCCTTGCGCGTCCACGGTTGTCTGCGTCCTCCGTCGGGGCCACGCGGCGCCTTACCCCCTCAAGAAGGCGCTCGGTCAGTCGTTCCAACGGTGCGTGGCCGAAAGGGCCCGGCGCACCGGATCGCTCACACTATCCGCCCAGTTCAGCGCCGGACGACGCCGGTGACAAATTCCACTCCCCTACAACTGGGCAATCCGCCCCATTTCTTAGTCGAAGGCGGTCTTCCCTTGGGGATCGTTTTACTCGCAGGCGGTCTCCGCGGCGGTGTTGCCCCGGAATGTCGGCGCGGGTGACGGCGTATGTGAAGGATCATCCGGCTTCCCGTCACTGCCGTACTCGCCCGACTCGCCCGACTCGCCAGATTCCTCCCCGACCTTTTCCCCGGCCTCCTCCCCGGCCTCCTCCCCGGGCTTCTCCGGGATGACCGCGACCGGGCTGTCGGCGCGCAGGTGCGTGAAGAGCTGCTCCGCCGCCGGTTCGACCAGTTCGTCGCGGTTCGTGTCGTAGACGTACGACTGTCGGGGAACCGTGAGGAACTGCACGCGTTCCGTGGGGATATTGCGCATGCCGCGCACCAGTTCGTACAGACCGCGCAGACTGGCAAGCGCGGGGTCGGTCGTCAGCGAGGAAGTCGCCGCGTCCAGCACGGGGTAGAGCTTCGCCGGATTGAGCAGGACGTCATTGCTCTGCACCTTGTTGACGAGCGCGCCGAGAAACTCCTGCTGGCGGTCCATCCGCTCGGTGTCGCTGCCATTGCCGAGGCTCTTGCGGGCGCGTACGTAACCCAGTGCCTGTTCGCCGTCCAGAGTCCGCACACCGGGGGCGAGCCGCACATGGGCGTCGTCGTCGTCGATCGGGGCCTTGAGACAGACCTGTACGCCGTCGACCGCGTCGACCATGTCCCTGAACCCCGCGAAGTCCACGACCATGTGGTGGTCGACGCGGATTCCGGTGAGCTTCTCGACGGTACGAATCGTGCAGGCCGTCCCGCCGACTTCGTACGCCCAATTGAACTGGGCGAATTGTGCCCGCGTGCGCGACCCGTCCGGTCTGCGGCACCCGGGAATGTCCACCATCAGATCGCGCGGGATGGACACGGCGGTCGCGCTCTGCCGGTCGGCGGCCAGATGCAGCAGGATGGTGGTGTCGGAGCGCTGGGTCCCAGGATCTCGGCCGTACTTCCTGTTCTCCGGGCCGGCACGGGTGTCGGAGCCGATGAGCAGAATATTCTGGGCATCGTGCACCAGCGGGGTCGGCCGCTCCTCCTCATAGCGCTCAAGCTCGGCGGCGGCGCCGGTGTCCTTGGTGATGTTGCCGTTGAGCTTCTGGTACGCCGCCCATCCCACGCCGCCCGCGGCGAGCACCACCACGGCGACCGTGAGGGCGATGCCACGCAGCCACCGGTGCCTGCGCCGCACGGCGCCCACCCCGGTGGGGCTGGCTCCCGTCCCGGGCCCGTACGCCCCCTTCAGCCCGGACGCGCCCCCTTCAGCCCCCGTCGTCTCATCCGCCCCGAAAGGCGCACCCGCGGTGTCGGTCACGTGTACGTCCACCCCTCACGGCTGCGTCGGTGCATGGCGTCATCCCTTACGACCATGGACCGCCCCGCCGCCGGGGGCCTCTGGACCAGCTCCCCGCATAGCCCAAACGGGCGACACCCGACAGCGGCACCGATGCCTCGGACGAGACACCCACTGGCGATGCGGGGAGAGCCTGTGGGGGTGCGGGGACACTCAGTGGGCGGTGCGGGGGGCTCCGCTGGGGGCGCGGGGAACGGCGCGATCAGCCACGATGGTCCCGCGGGGGAAGGGCCGGGACGGCACTCCCCGGGCGGTGCGGAGGTGCCGGTAGGGGCGCGGGGAACTGCGCGACCAGCCACGATGGTCCCGCGGGGGAAGACCGGGGACGGCACTCCGGTGGGGCACTGACTGGGCGGTGCGGGAGGTTCCGTCAGGGGCGCGGGGAACGGCGCGATCAGCCACGATGGTCCCGCGGGGGAAGACCGGGGACGGCACTCCGGTGGGGCACTGACTGGGCGGTGCGGGAGGCTCCGCTGGGGGCGCGGGGAACTGCGCGATCAGCCACGACGGACCCGCGGGGGAAGAGCCGGGACGGCACTCCGGTGGGGCACTGACTGGGCGGTGCGGGAGGCTCCACTGGGGGCGCGGGGAACTGCGCGACCAGCCACGACGGACCCGCAGGGAAAGAGCCGGGACGGCACTCCGGTGAGGGGACACTGGGCGGCGCGGGAAAGCACCGCCAGGCCCGCGGGGAACGGCAGACCAGCCCCACCGCCCCCCGCCCAAGGACACAGGCAGCGCCCCCGCCCCCTCACCGCACCGTGACAGACACCCGCTCATCCTCGACCCGCTTCTCCAAACCACCCTCCGCAAGCCGCCGGCAAAGCACCACAGAGCCTCCCACCGCGAGCGCCGCGTACAGCCCGGCACTCAGCCCCTCCCAGGTGCCGTACGAAAGCCCGGACAGAACCCGCGACCCGGCCCCGACCCCGAGCCGCGCGGCGTCGGCACGGGCCCGCTCCACGATCCCGGCACCCGTCAGCTCCTCGCCACCGACCACAAGGGCGGGCTCGTCCGGGTCCACCGGCGCATACGGGGCGAACTGGTCCCCCTGGCCAGGAACCTCAACCGCGTAATCCGCAAAGCCGCCCGGCGGCTGAGGGAAGCGCCCACCAAGCGGCCGCAACGCGAGCGCGACCCGCTCCCCGGAGCAGGCGCGCGCCGCGTCCAGCGAGTCCGGCCCGCTGACGACGAGGTCGGCCGACGCCGGGTCACCGCCCACGTCCGCGACCACGCCCACCGACGAACAGGCGAGCAGCCACACAGCCGTCTGCCAGTGCGCGGGGAGTAGCAGCACGGCCCGGTCACCGGGTTCGGCGGCGAGGTCGCCCTGGAGCAGATTGGCGGTCTTGGCCACCCAATTGGCGAAGGTGGCGACGGACAATTCCACGCGCTCGCCCGTGGCGTCGTCGTAGAAAGTGACCAGGGGGCGTCCGGGATCCGCGGCGAGCGCGGATCGCAGCAGGTCGGCGGGGGTGCGGTCGTTGGCGTTCACGGGCGCAAGGGTACGCGGGCAGCGGCGAGCCGCCCGGCGTGGCGGGGGAGCGCGGGCCACCGGATCTACCACTCTGGGCCGACGGTCCGTCAATTCCCCAATGGACAGATAGGTTCAGGTATGCCGACGATCAGACGTATGCGTGGATTTCTTGCTTCCTCGATCGGCGTCACCTGCGCAGCCGCCCTGGCGCTGCCCCTCACCCTGCCGTCGTCCGACGCCCGGGCCGCGACCCCCGGCGCACCACCACCCGCCGGACCCGCCACCGAGGCGACCGCCGCCGAGACGGTGCCCGGCACTCGGACGACATCCGACACTCAGACGGGCTTCGCCGCTCGGACGGCCTCCGGCACCCAGACGGCCCCCGCCGCTCGGACGCCCACCGGCACCCAGACGCCCCCCGCCGCCCGGACACCCCCCGCCGCCGAGGCGATCCCCGGCAGCACCCAGTCCCTGCCGCTGGGCCCACTCGACTCCGACCGCTCGGCCGCCCCCGCGGAGCGCGAACAGGGCCTGACCCGGCGCGACGTCCGCCTCTTCTCCCTGGTGGGCGTCGTCTGGGACGACCCGGCCGACGAACTGCACGGCACCGTCCAGGTCCGCACCCGCGCCAGCGCCACCGCCACCTGGTCCGGCTGGCAGGGCGTCGAGACGCACAACAGCGAACACGGGGCCGACCCGGACACCGTGGAGCGCGCCACCGGCAGGGTCCGCGGCTCCACGGCCCCCCTCTGGGTCGGCGACTCCGACGGCGTGGAGATCCGCGTACGGGCGGAGCCCGACCGGCACGTGGACCGCGCCCCCACCGACGCCCTGCTCCCCAAGGGCCTGCGCCTCGAACTGGTCGACCCCGGCGACGAGCCCCCACCACGCGGCGGCCAGGTCGACGTGCCGCGCGCCCCCGCCATGACGGCCGAGGCCGCCGCGGCTGCGGCCGTCAACGCGGACCTCGCCCCCTTCGGCGCCACCGCGATCCCGGAGCTGACCAAGCAGCAGACGGAGGACGACCTGATCGCCGCCTACGGCGGCACTGAAGCGGCCAGCACTGAAGCGGCCAGCACTGAAGCGGCCAGCACTGAAGCGGCCAGCAAGGCGCGCCCCTACATCGGCCCGCGCCCGCGCATCATCACGCGCAAGGGCTGGGGCGCGGACGAGCGCATCCGCGAGCGGGGCTTCGCGTATTCAAAGACCGTCAAGGCCGCCTTCGTGCACCACAGCGCGTCCGGCAACAACTACCGCTGCTCACAGGCGGCATCCGTGCTGCGCAGCATCTACCGCTACCACGTCAAGAGCAGCGGCTGGCGTGACCTCGGCTACAACTTCGCGATCGACAAGTGCGGAAACATTTACGAAGGACGTGCCGGAGGTGTGGCCAAGCCGGTCCTCGGGGCCCACACTCGCGGTTTCAACGTGAACAGCACGGGCATCGCCGTCCTCGGCTCGTACAGCAGCGCCAACCCACCGAAGGCGGCCGTGGACGCCATCGCCCGGCTGACCGCGTGGAAGCTCGGCCTGTACGGCGCCGACCCGAGCGGTACCACCCATCTGACATCCGGCGGTGGAAACCTGTACAAGAAAGGGACGAACGTCAGACTCCAGGTGATCTCGGGGCACCGTGACGGATTCGCCACCGACTGCCCCGGCAGTCGCCTGTACGGCAAGCTCGACACGATCCGGACCGCCTCGGCCCGCTTGCAGGGCCGCTGAGGCCGGTCGCACCGTACGAGTCGCACCGTACGAGTCGCCGTACGAGTCGCACTGCACTGTACGAACTGCACGATCTGCAAACCCGTCTGCATACACTGGCCGGCCGAAACCCTAAGTTCGGCCGGCCCCAGCAGGAAGCAGAGACGACAGGTGACAGAAGCGATCCTCCTGGTCGGCGGCAAAGGAACCCGGCTGCGACCGCTCACGGTCCACACCCCCAAGCCGATGGTCCCGGCGGCAGGCGTCCCGTTCCTCACCCATCAGCTCGCGCGGGCCCGCGCCGCGGGCGTGGAACACATCGTCCTCGCCACCTCCTACCTCGCCGAGGTCTTCGAGCCGCACTTCGGCGACGGCTCGGCGCTCGGCCTCCACATCGAGTACGTCACGGAGACCGAGCCCCTGGGCACGGGCGGCGCCATCCGCAATGTGGCGTCGCACCTGCGTTCGGGCCCCGACGACCCCGTCCTCATCTTCAACGGCGACATCCTCACGGGCCTGGACATCCGCGCCCTCGTGGATACGCACGAGATGTCCGGCGCCGACGTCTCCCTGCATCTGACCCGGGTCGAGGACCCGAGGGCGTACGGCCTGGTCCCCACGGACGCGACCGGCCGGGTCACGGCCTTCCTGGAGAAGCCGCAGACCCCCGAGGAGATCGTCACCGACCAGATCAACGCGGGCGCCTACGTCTTCCGCCGCTCGGTCATCGACACGATCCCCGAGGGCCGCCCGGTCTCCGTCGAACGAGAGACGTTCCCCGGCCTCCTCTCCTCCGGCGCCCACCTCCAGGGCATGGTCGACTCGACGTACTGGCTGGACCTGGGCACGCCCCAGGCCTTCGTACGCGGCTCCGCGGACCTCGTCCTCGGCCGCGCCCCCTCCCCGGCGGTCCCGGGCCGCCGCGGCGACAGCCTGGTCCTGCCCACCGCCTCCGTCGCCCCCGGCGCGAAGCTCACCGGCGGCACGGTCATCGGCGAGAACGCCCGTATCGGGGAGGGCGCGCGGATCTGTGGCAGCGCGGTCCTGGCCGGCGCCGTCGTCGAACCGGGCGCGGTGATCACGGACTCCCTCATCGGCGCGGACGCCCGCGTCGGGGCGCGCGCGGCGCTCACGGGGGCGGTGATCGGCGACGGAGCGGATGTCGGCGCCGACAACGAGCTGCGCCAAGGCGTACGTGTCTGGTGCGGGGCCACGCTTCCGCCGGGCGCCGTCCGCTTCTCCTCCGACCAGTAGCCTCCGGCGAGGGCGGGCGTCGCCTACCCTCGTACAGATGTCGTCCCGTTTCGCCCCGCGCCCCCCTCGCACCCCGGTGCGCGGCGGCGAAACAGCCGTACCGGTGGGCGTCCCCCGCCAGATCGCGGCCCCGCGGACCCGCACCTGGAAGCCGCCCTTCCCTCTCGACCTCGGCCCGACCCTCGGCCCGCTGCGGCGCGGCCCCGCGGACCCCGCCTTCCGGATGACCCCCGACGGCTCGGCCTGGCGCGCCAGCCGTACGCCCGAGGGCCCCGGCACGCTCCGTGTGGCGCTGCGCTCCGGCACGGTGGAAGCGGAGGCCTGGGGTCCGGGAGCCCTGTGGCTGCTGGACGGCCTCCCCACCCTCCTGGGTGAATCGGACGACCCCTCGGCCTTCGAACCCCGCCACCGCCTGGTCGCCGCGACGGCACGGCGCCGCCCGGGGCTGCGGCTGGTGCGCACGGGCCTGGTCCTGGAGTCCCTGATCCCGTCGATCCTGGAACAGAAGGTCACGGCGGACGAGGCCTACCGCGCCTGGCGCCTCCTGCTCCGCGCCCACGGCGAGCCGGCGCCGGGCCCCACCCCCCGCCACATGTACGTGATGCCGGACCCCCGCACCTGGGCCCTGATCCCGTCCTGGGAGTGGCACAAGGCGGGCGTCGACAACAAGCGGGCCTCGACGATCCTGCGCGCGGTGCGGGCGGCCCGCCGCCTGGAAGAAGCGGCGACGATGCCCCCGCTCCAGGCCCAGGCCCGCCTGGAACTGATCCCCGGCATCGGCCCCTGGACCTCGACGGAGACCATCCAGCGCAGCAACGGCGCCCCCGACGCGGTGACGGTCGGCGACCTCCACCTCCCCGGCATCATCGGCCACGCCCTGGCGAACAACCGCGAAGCGGACGACGAGACAATGCTGACCCTCCTCACCCCCTACACAGGCCAACGCCACCGAGCGACCCGCCTGATCCTCCTAAGCGGCCACACCCCACCCCGCAGAGCCCCCCGCATGAGAAAAACGGACATCGCCCTACTCTGACCAGGGACCGCAGCCGAGCCTCAAAAGGAACGACACAAGCACCACCGGCGAAGGGGCGCGGGGAACGGCGCGAGCAACCCCACCAAACCCGCAGCGAGCAACGGCGCGAGACTGCCCAGGGGCGCGGGGAACTGCGCGCCCAGCCACAGCGAACCCGCAGCAAGGAACGACGAGCAGCCCCCACCAAGGGGCGCGGGGAACTGCGCAACCAACCCCCACGCACCCGCAGCGAAGCACGACGCGAAGGCCGCTCAAGGGGCGCGGGGAACTGCGCGCCCAGCCCCCACACACCCGCACCAGAAGCCGCCCCCCAACCCCCAGAGGGCCACCTCACCTACCGAACAGCGACAAATCCCCCCACATCCCGCGGACCCCGAGCCGGAGGCTCCCCCGCCGGGCGCCCCACAGCCACCGCCCCCATGGGATCCCAGGACTCCGGCAACCCAAGAACCCCCCGCACGACATCCCGACAGAACATCGTCGAGGAAACCCACGCGGAACCAAGCCGCTCCCCGGCCAGGGCGACAAGGAAGTTCTGCACACCGGCCCCCGCCGAGACCACGAACATCTCCCGCTCGGCCCCATCCCGCCGCGCGTCCCCATACGTATGGGAGCCGTCCATCACCAGACAAGGCACCACCAGATAGGGCGCGTTACGCAGCACGTCCCCTCGCCGCACCCGCCTGGCGACCGCCTCCTCCGACTTCCCGTCCCGCCGCAGATCCGCGATCCACGCGTCCCGCATCGCGTCCAGCAGCTCGACCCGCGCGGCAGCGGACTCCACCAGGACGAACCGCCACGGAGTGGTGTGATGCGGCGCCGGCGCGGTGAGCGCCGCGGCGACGGCGCGCCGCACGGCCCCGGGATCGACCTCGTCGTCGGTGAACTCCCGCACGGTCCGCCGCAGCGTCACCGCTTCCCGCACCGCTTCGGACGTCCCGAGCCGGAACATGTCATCACCCGCACTACGCACCAAAGCCCGGGCCCCCACATCCACGAAGCCCTCAGAGCCATCAGAAGAACCCTCAGAACCCTCAGAACCCTCGGAACCCTCAGAGCCCACAAAGCCCTCAGAGCCCCCCAAACCCTGCCCAGCCCCCCCACCCACCACAACATGGCGAAGCCCCCGCACCACCGCCACAGGCAACCCCGCAGCCTTCCCCTTGACGAGATCCCCCGCGGCAGCCAACTCATCGGCGGTCGCGACGACAGTCGCACTCAGCGGATTGCCGTACGCGTCAAACCCGCCCCGCAAATCGTCGAGCACCCGCACGCCCGCCGCCCCGATGGCGACATCGGTGAGCCCGGACCGCCAGGGCCGCCCGAACGTGTCGGTGACGACGACACCCACCTCGACCCCCAGCACCTCCCGCACCCCGTCCCGCACGGCGCGAGCCGAGGCATCGGGGTCGGAAGGCAGCAACAGCACCGTCCCCGCAGGGGTGTTCGACGCGTCGACCCCGGCCGCGGCCATCACGAGCCCCTGCCGGTTCTCGACGATCCGCAGCGTCCCGCGCCGCGCGACGACCCGTACGGTCTCCGCGTCGATGGCCGCCTCACGGTCGCTCGCCTCGACGATCCGCCCCTCGGCCTTGCTGACGATCTTCGACGTGACGATCAGGACGTCCCCGTCGGTGAGCCCCGGCTCGGCGGCCGCGATCAGCTTGGCGAGGTCGTCGCCCTCCCGCACCTCGGGCAGCCCGGGCACGGCCCACACCCGGTACGCGGGCCCGGCGCCGGAGCCGGAGGCGGCGCTCACGCCCGTACCTCCGAGGCGAGCACGAGAGCCTGGCGGGCCATCTCCGCCGCCGTGTCGACGTCGGTCATCATCAGCGGAATGGCCCGGCACCGGATCCCGGCGCTCTCCACCCGCTCCACCACGCCCGCGTCGACACTGTCGACGAGCCATCCGTCGAGCAGCCCGCTGCCGTAGTGCTCGGCGACGGCGGCGGCACTGGTCTCCACGCCGACGGCGGCGAGCACCTTGTCGGCCATGCCCCGCACGGGCGAGTCGCCGACGATGGGGGAGAGGCCGATCACGGGCACGCCCGCCTCGGCGATGGCCTCGCGAATGCCGGGCACGGCGAGGATGGTCCCGACGCTGACCACGGGGTTGGACGGCGGGAAGAGGACGATGTCGGCCTCGGCGATGGCTTCGAGGACGCCGGGCGCGGGCTTGGCCTGCTCGGCTCCGACGGGCACGACGGCGTGCGCGTCCACGGAGGCGCGCAGCCGCACCCAGTACTCCTGGAAGTGCACGGCCTTCTGCTCGCCGTCGATGGTGACGGCCACGTGCGTCTCGACGCGGTCGTCGGACATGGGGATGAGCCGCACCCCGGGCCGCCACCGCTCGCAGAGCGCCTGTGTGACGGCGCTGAGTGGATATCCGGCGCCCAGCATCTGCGTCCGCACGATGTGCGTGGCGAAGTCCCGGTCGCCGAGCCCGAACCACTCGGGCCCGACGCCGTAGGACGCGAGCTCTTCCTTGACCTTGAACGTCTCGTCCGTACGCCCCCAGCCCTGCTCCTCGTTGATGCCACCGCCGAGCGTGTACATCACGGTGTCCAGGTCGGGGCAGACCTTCAGCCCGAACAGGTGGATGTCGTCACCGGTGTTGCCGATGACCGTGATGTCCGCGTCGGGCGCGGCCTTCTTGAGCCCGCGGAGGAAGCGGGCGCCGCCGATACCGCCGGCCAGAACCACAATGCGCATGTGCTCCAGCATGTCAGGCGGGTACGACAGTTGGTCAGGCGGTTACGACATCCTCCGCGACGCCGCCCGCCACTGAGGCGGCGCACTGGGCGGCGTGCATCGGCATCTCGGTCAGGCCGGGGTAGTAGACGTGCAGGCTGACGGCCGGTTCGAGGGAGTCGTTGACGACCTCGTGGACATACCCCGGCGCGAAGACGCGCTGCGCGCCCGCCCCGAGCGTCCGCGCGCCCCGCTGGGTGCGCTCGGTCAACTCACCCTCCAGGAGGGTGAGTACGCCGGATGAGCGCCCGTGGTCATGCAGCCCGCTGCCCTGTCCGGGCACCCAGGAGAGCAGCCAGACCTCGTAGCCGGGGCCTGTGCGCAGGCGGTGGTACCAGCGGCTGGTGGCGTCGTACTGGACGAGGGGCTCCCACTGGGAGCGGTCGGCCGCGATGGTCCGCGCGAGGCCGACGAACTCGGCCACGGTCGCGGGATGCTCGCGGGCGGGCTGCAGCAGGTGCGGGACTTCGAGGATGTCGCCGGCGATCTGGAGGTCACTGTCGCTGTTCATCGTGCGGTGGTTCCTCAACGTAAGAGTGCTGGGGTGTCGCGAAGGATGGGTGGAGCGCGGGGAAGGCAGAGAAGCGGGGAAGGCAGAAAGGATGGTGCGGAGAAGCGGCTCGACAGCTGGATGGACTCAACAGCTGGAGCAGGAACAGCAACAGCGCGCGTGGGCAGCACCGATGGACCCGCTGGTGCGGGTCATCGAAAGAGCCAGGTTCGCGAGCATGCCCACCAGGACACCTGCTCACACCTTCTACTGTCAACTCATTGTCCGCTATGTGGGATATGTTTCACCTCATCCGGTTGTTCGGTCAGGTGAAAGGTTTGTGCACCGGGCACACGGGACACATGGCGCACAGCAACCGGCACTCAAACATTGACGTCCACCCCTGTAGGACCTCCCCCCGAGGTCCTCGTGGAGGGCGGTTTTGGGGGCCGCCGACGGGCTTCGTGGTTTATGCCGATTTGAACACTTTCTGCATAGCCTTGGTTCCGCAGAGTGAATAAGGGGCCCAATAGCAGATCTCGGCTTGACTGGCCCTGATCGGCGCACTTGTAATTTCACTCGTGTCGTTCAGCCGGAACCGGTAACGGCAGCACCACGGGGACGCACAGACAGACGAGGGGCGCACATGACCGAGCTGGTTCAGGAACTGCTGGTCGAGGACGCGGACGAGGAACTCGGCTGGCAGGAGCGCGCGCTGTGCGCCCAGACCGACCCCGAGTCCTTCTTCCCCGAGAAGGGCGGCTCCACGCGCGAGGCCAAGAAGGTCTGTCTCGCCTGCGAGGTCCGCTCCGAATGCCTCGAATACGCACTCGCGAACGACGAACGCTTCGGCATCTGGGGCGGCCTGTCGGAGCGTGAACGCCGCCGACTGAAAAAGGCAGCGGTGTGATCGGAAGAGCATCCGCGCAGATGCCGCCCCGTCAATTCGGCATACATCTCCCAATCAGCGCGCAACGAAGCGCAACGAACGGCCCGTCGCCCCTGGGTTATCCACAGGCGGCGGGCCGTCCTGGTGTCAGCCGTTAGTGTGGGGCCCCGTCCGAGACGCCCCGGCGCCCCCGCAGGGCGCAGGCGTCCACCGCAGTCCATCGAACCGGGGCCCGTACCTCGATGTCCGTGCACAGCCATTCGGCAGCCCATCACGACGCTGCCGCCCCTGAGTTCCCGCGGCACGTCGTGACCGCCGTCCTCGTCTCCCACGACGGCGCCCGCTGGCTGCCCGACGCCCTGGCAGGGCTGCTCGGCCAGGAGCGGCCCGTGCAGGACGCCGTGGCCGCGGACACCGGCAGCGCGGACGACTCCGCCCGCCTCGTCACCGAGGCCCTCGGCCCCGACCGCGTGCTGCACCTCGCCCGCCGCTCCGGCTTCGGCACCGCCGTCGACGAGGCGGTCCGCGGCGCCGGGGTGCTCACCCCCGAAGAACTGCCGTATCTGAAGCGCCCCAGCGGCTGGGACCCGGTGAGCCGCTCCTGGCGCGACGACACGTACGACCTGCCGGACCTGCCGCACGGCGAACCCGTGCAGTGGCTCTGGCTGCTCCACGACGACTGCGCGCCCGAGCCCGACGCCCTCGCCGAACTGCTGCGCGCCGTCGAGAACGAACACGAGCTGGGCAAGGACGTCGCCGTCGTCGGCCCCAAGCTCCGCGGCTGGTACGACCGCAGGCAGCTCCTGGAGGTCGGCGTCTCCATCGCCAACAGCGGCCGCCGCTGGACCGGCCTGGACCGGCGCGAGCAGGACCAGGGCCAGCACGACCACGTACGGCCCGTGCTCTCCGTGTCCACCGCGGGCATGCTCATCCGCCGCGACGTGTATGAACAGCTCGGCGGCTTCGACCGCCGTCTGCCGCTGATGCGCGACGACGTCGACCTGTGCTGGCGCGCGCACGCCGCGGGGCACCGCGTCCTCGTCGCCCCCGAAGCCGTCGTCCGGCACGCCGAGGCGTCCTCGCGCGAGCGCCGCACCGTCGACTGCGTCGGCCGTACGGCGACGTCACCACACCGCGTGGACAAGGCGGGCGCCGCCTACACCCTGCTCGTCAACGCCCGCTCGGCCGTGCTGCCCTGGGTGCTCTTCCGGCTCGTCTTCGGCACGCTCCTGCGCACCGTCACCTACCTCGTCGGCAAGGCGCCCGGACAGGCCCTCGACGAAATCGCCGGCCTCCTGGTGACGCTGCTGCGGCCCGGGAGGATCCTCGGCGCCCGCAAGCAGCGCGGCAAGCCGGTGCTCGACGCGGGGGAGATGCGGGCCCTGTTCCCGCCGCCGGGCGCCACCGTGCGGGCCACCGTCGAACAGGCCGCGGGCGGCCTCGTCGGAGGCTCCGACCCCGAGGCCCCCGGGGGAGCGGGACGGCACGGCGCCGTCGAGTCCGGGCCCGGCGGCGACGACGCCGACTTCCTGGAGGTCGAGCAGTTCGCCCGCCTCAAGCGCATCGCCCGCAAGCCGGGACCGGTGCTCTTCGTAGTACTCCTCTTCGTCTCGCTCATCGCCTGCCGCGCCCTGCTCGGCAGCGGGGCGCTCGCGGGCGGCGCGCTGCTGCCCGCGCCCGCCGACTCCTCGGGCCTGTGGGCGCGCTACCTGGACGGCTGGCACGCGGTCGGCACGGGCGGCACCCAGGCCGCCCCGCCGTATCTCGCGCTCGTCGCGGGCCTGTCCACGCTGCTGTTCGGCTCCACCGGGCTCGCGGTCACCGTGCTGCTCGTCGGCTCCGTGCCGCTGGCCGGCTTCGCCGCGTACTTCGCCTCGCGCCCGCTCGTCACCTCGCGCCTGCTGCGCGCCTGGGCCTCCGTCGCGTACGCCTTCCTGCCCGCCGCCACCGGCGCGCTCGCGGGCGGCCGCATCGGCACCGCCGTCCTCGCGGTCCTGCTGCCGCTCATCGCGCGCGCGGGCATCGCGGCCGCCGGTCTGACGGCCTCCGGGGGCGCCCGCGGCACCTGGCGCGCCACCTGGGCGTACGCGCTGCTGCTGACCCTCGCCACGGCCTTCACGCCGATCGTCTGGCCGATCGCCCTGGTGCTCGGCCTCGCCCTCCTCGTGCTGCGGGTGCGTGACATCGCGGCCTACGGCCTGCGCTTCCTCGCCGCACTCGGCACACCGCTGCTCATCCTTGCCCCCTGGTCGCTCACGCTGCTGCCCTTCGGCTTCTTCAAGGAAGCGGGCCTGGAGTTCGGCAGCGGCTCCGCGACGGCCCTCGATCTGCTCGGCATCAGTCCCGGCGGTCCCGGCACCGTGGACGGGCTGATGCTCGCCGGCATCGTGCTCGCCGCCCTCGGCGCCCTGCTGCGCGCCGAACGGCAGCTGGCGGTCCGCACCGCCTGGACGGCCGCCCTGGTCTCGCTGGTCTTCGCCGTCCTGTCGAACGGCTCGGCGTGGGCCGGACCCGCCACTCTCGGCTACGGCATCGCGCTCCTCGCCGCCGCCGCGCTCGGCGCCGACGGTGCACGCGCGCGTGTCGCCGAGCAGAGCTTCGGCTGGCGCCAGCCGGTCGCCGCGCTCATCGCGTTCGCCGCGGCGGCCGGGCCGCTGCTCGTCGCCGCCGGGTGGATGATCCGGGGCGCCGACGGCCCCCTGGAGCGGCGCGACCCGGTGCAGGTGCCCGCGTTCGTCGCGGAGGAGAGCGGCACGCAGGACCAGGCCCGCACCCTCGTCCTCGACAGCGAGTCGGCGGCCGAGGTCACCTACACGCTCGTACGGGGATCGGGCGCCCGGCTCGGCGACGCCGAACTCGTCGCGGCCGCCGGCCCCGACGCCCGACTCGACAAGATCGTCGCCCGGCTGGTCGCGGGCTCCGGCGCCGACCAGGCCGACCACCTCGGCGGCTACGCGGTCCGCTACGTCCTCGTACGCCAGGGCGCTCCCCGCCAGATGAGCCGCACCCTGGACGCGACCCCCGGCCTGACCCGGCTCAGCCAGGAGGACGGCAGCGCCCTGTGGCGCGTGGACCGGCAGGTCTCCCGCGCCGCCATCGTCCCGAGGACCGGCGACCCGGAGCCCGTCGCCGCGGGCCCCGTCGAGCTGCACACGAAGATCACCTCGGGCGACGAGGGCCGCGTGCTGCGGCTCGCCGACTCCGCCGCCCCCGGCTGGACGGCGACCCTCGACGGCCGCCCCCTGCCCCGTACCACGCTGGACGGCTGGGCGCAGGGCTTCGAACTGCCCACCTCGGGCGGCCGCCTGGACGTCACCTACGACGCGCCGGTGAGCCACACCGCCTGGCTGTGGGCGCAGGGCGCGCTCGCCGTCGTCCTCGTGGTGCTCGCGCTGCCCGGCAGGCGCCGCGACGTCGACGACGACCTCCCCGAAGAGCCGGTCATCCCGGCCCAGGCCGTCGAGGGCGAGGGACGCAAGGCGCGCCGACTGCGGGCCCAGAGCGAACAGACCGCGCAGGAGGCGGGCCAGGGGGCGGGCCAGGACGTACCGCCTCCTCCTTCGGAGGAGGCCCTTGCCGCCGTTCCGCAGCAGCAGTCGTACGGCGAATGGGAGACGCCCGCCCCGTCCTACCAGGCACAGGACTACGGGGCGCAGGACTACCAAGTGCAGGACTACCAAGCGCAGGACTACCGGGCACAGGACTACCAGGAGCAGCCCTACCAGAGCGGCCAGTACGACCCGTACGCCTCCTACGGCGGGGCGGGCGGTGCCTACGGAGGCGACCAGCAGTACGGCCAGTCCTACGGAGACGCCCCGTACGACCAGCGGCCCCCGATGTCACCGCCGCCCCCGCGGCCGCCGCACGGCACCGACAGTGAGCGCCCCGACGGGAGCCAGCAGTGAACCGCACCACCCAGTCCCTGATCGCCGTGGTCGTCGCCCTCGGCGCCGTCACCGGGTACGCCGCGTTCAGCGGCCCCGACGGCACGGGCGACGACAAGGCGAAGGTCGCCGCGCGGCGGCTGCCCGTCGAGCGCACCAGCCTGCTCTGCCCGGTCCCCAGCGCCTCCGACCTCGCCGAGACCTCGTACACCGCGTTCACCCCGAAGTCGAGCGGCACCGAGGGCACGGGCAAGGCGGAACTGCTCCCTGTCACCAAGCAGTTGACGGACGCTCCGCAAGAGGGCGCCAAGGGCAAGCGGGCCAAGCCCTTCCTGACCCAGAAGAAGCCGGGCGAGGCGGTCGGCGGCGAGGAGTCGGGCGCCGAGGCACCGGCGCTCATCGGCACCGCCGACGGCGCGCTCGCCCCCGGCTGGACCGTGCAGCAGACCACGACCTACTCCGCGGGCAGCGGCCGCGGCGCGCAGGGCACCAACTGCACCGCGCCCGACACGGACTTCTGGTTCCCCGGCGCGAGCACCGCCAAGGGCCGCAGCGACTACATCCACCTGACGAACCCGGACGACTCCGCGGCCGTCGTCGACGTGGAGCTGTTCGGCCCGGGCGGCGAGGTGACCTCCCCGGTGGGCGAGGCGATCCAGGTCCAGCCGCACTCCAGCGTCCCGGTGCTGCTGTCCACGCTCGCCGACAAGCAGTACGCCGACCTCACGATGCACGTGACCGTCCGCAGCGGCCGGGTCGCGGCCGCCGTGCAGTCCTCCGACGACAAGCTCGGCGGCGACTGGCTGCCCCCCTCCGCCGCCCCCGCGGCCGACGCCGTCCTGCCCGGCATCCCCAAGGACGCCACCTCGGTGCGCCTGGTCGCCTACGCACCCGGCTCCGACGACGCGGACGTCAAGATCCAGCTGGCCTCGCCGACCGGCACGATCACCCCGGCCGGAAACGAGAACCTCCACGTGAAGGCGGGCATGACGGCCGCCGTCGACCTCGGCGCCCTCACCAAGGGGGAGGCCGGTTCGCTGCTCCTGTCGCCGGCCGACAAGCCGGTGCCCGTCGTGGCGGCGCTGCGCGTCACCCGCGGCAAGGGCAGCGACCAGGAGACGGCGTTCATCCCGGCGACGAACGCGGTGGGCACGCGCGCGACGGTCGCCGACAACCGCGCCAAGGGCTCCACGCTCTCCCTGGTGGCCCCGGGCAAGTCGGCGAAGGTGAAGGTCACGGCGTCACCCGGCACCGAGGGCGGCTCACCGGCCACGAAGACGTACACGGTCAAGGGCGGCACGACCCTGCTGATCGACCAGCCGCCGGTGCCGGACGGCCTCAAGGGCTCGTACGCCCTCACGGTGGAGCCGGTGTCCGGCGGCGAGGTCCACGGCTCGCGGATGCTGGCACTGCCCGAGGACGGCATCCCCATGTTCACCGTCCAGACGCTGCCGGACGACCAGGGGACGGTCCTGGTGCCGGAGGCGGAGCGGGATCTGAGAGTGCTGCAGAAGTAGGGGGTGCTGCGGAAGTGGGGAAGTGGACCGGAAGTAAGCGGGCCGGTCCGGCCGGTCCGGTTCCGACTCCGTCAGTCCTCGTCGCCGTAGCGCGGATCGACCGACTCCGGAGACAGCCCGAGCAGGTCGGCCACCTGCTCGACGACCACTTCGTGCACCAGGGCGGCGCGCTCGTCGCGCCCCTTGGTGCGGATCTCCACCGGGCGGCGGTAGATGATCACGCGCGCGGGCCGCCCCTCGGACGCCGCGATGGAACCGCCCAGCGGCACCACCTCGTCGGGCCACTCCCCGTCCGAATCACCGGAACCACCCAGCGGCGGCACCTCGAGGACCAGGAACTCGACCTCGGTGAGCTGCGGCCAGCGCCGCTCAAGACGTTCCACGGAGTCCTGCACGAGGTCCGTGAAGGCCTCGGCGCGGCTCGCGGAGAGCGGCACCTGGGGCGGCGCCACGGGACCGCGCATGCCCCTGCCGTGGCGATCGCGGCGACGGGGCCTCGGGTCTACGGAGCGGGGCTGTACGGGGTCGTCCATCACTGATGAAGCGTAGTCCTCGAGATCGCCCTTTCCTCGCGGTGCGTGGCATGTCGCTTCCTGACCGTTCCGGTCGGGCTTGGACTCGATTCCGTATCTCTCAAGACCATCGATGTCGCGCCAAGTGACGTGATTCGCACCATGTGGTGACCGGATCCAACACCACACGCCTCTGCGGTCACTGACGTCTGCGCAGGTCAACGCGGTGCGCGCGCGGGGCGCCCGATCCGGGACCACGGCACGACACGGTGGGGTGACCTCATGGAGAGTCGTCGCGGCCCGCTCAAGAGTGCGGTACCGTCCAACATCGTGAGCCCTGTACGTCGCTGTTCGCGCACCGCTTGCGGCCGTCCCGCCGTCGCGACGCTGACGTACGTCTACGCCGACTCGACCGCGGTCCTCGGCCCCCTCGCCACTTACGCCGAACCCCACTGCTACGACCTGTGCGCCGAGCACTCCGAGCGCCTGACCGCGCCCCGCGGCTGGGACGTCGTCCGGCTCGCCGACGCCTCGGGCCCGGCCCGCCCCTCGGGCGACGACCTCGAAGCGCTCGCCAACGCCGTGCGCGAGGCGGCCCGCCCGCAGGAGCGCGCGGCCGAGGCGGGCGGCGGCGCCCGCAGGGCGGACCCGATGGAGGTCGCGCGGCGCGGCCACCTCCGGGTGCTGCGATCGCCCGAGTCCTGAAAGAGCCGGTTCCCGCAGGCGACTGACGGCACGTTTCCGCGGACGACTGACGGCCCGTTTCCGCGAGCGACTCTCGGCCCTTCACTGGATCTTCTCCGTCCCGCACGTTGACGCCCGTTCTCCGAGGCCACGACGATTTCGCCACCCCACAGCCCGGGAGGCGTTCCGTGTTCGTGCAGCAACTGGAGCCCGTGGCCGACTCGCTCGGCCTGTCCGCACTCGTCGCGACCCTGCCCCTCCTGACCGTCCTCGTCCTCCTCGGCGCCGTCCGCATGAAGGCCCACAGGGCGGGGCTGATCGGCCTCGCGGTCGCCGTGCTGGTCGCCTGGCTCGCGTACGGCATGCCACTCGGCCAGACCGCCGCCGGCGCCGCGCAAGGAGCCCTCTTCGGGCTCTTCCCCATCCTGTGGATCGTCGTCAACGCCCTGTGGGTGTACCGCATGACGGTCCGCACCCGGCACTTCGACATCCTGCGCCGCTCCTTCGGGCGGCTCTCCGACGATCCCCGCATCCAGGCGCTCGTCGTGGCCTTCTGCTTCGGGGCGCTCCTGGAGGCGCTCGCCGGCTTCGGGGCGCCCGTCGCGATCTGCTCGGTGATGCTCGTCGCCCTCGGTTTCGACCCGGTGCGCGCCGCGGTCGTCGCCCTCGTCGCCAACACCGCACCCGTCGCCTTCGGGGCCATGGGCACACCCGTGGTGACGCTGGCCCAGGTGACGGGCCTTCCGCTGGACACCGTCGCCACGGTCGTCGGCCGCCAGACCCCGCTGCTCGCCCTCGTCGTGCCGCTGCTCCTGGTGGGCCTGGTCGACGGGCGGCGCGGGCTGCGCGAGACGTGGGTGCCCGCCATGGCGTGCGGATTCGCCTTCGCCGCCGCCCAGTTCGCGGCCTCCAACTACGTCTCCGCGCAGCTCGCCGACATCGGGGCGGCCCTGGCGGGCGCGGCCGCGCTGGTGGCGGTGCCGCACGCGCGCAGACCGGCCGCCGAGCCCGTCCGCGCCGCGGTCCTCACCGGCGTACGCAGCGAGGACCTCGCCCACGACGACCCGCGCCCCGAGGTGCTGCGCGCCTACGCCCCCTACGCCCTCATCGTCGCCGTCTTCTCCCTCGCCCAGATCCCGGCCGTCAAGGACGCCCTCGCGAAGGCGACGCGCACCTTCGACTGGCCCTTCCTGAACGTCGGCGACCCTTCCGGGGACCCGGTCGGCGGCAACGTCTTCTCGCTCCCGCTGCTCGGCACCGGCGGCACGCTCGTGCTGCTCGCCGGGGTCGGCACGGCGGCGGTCATCGGGGTGCACGCGCGCGTGGCGGTACGGGAGTGGGCCGCCACCGTCCACGAACTGCGCTTCGCCATCCTCACCGTGACGTCCGTCCTGGCCCTCGCGTACGTCATGAACCTCTCCGGCCAGGCCGCCACGATCGGGCACTACGTAGCGGGCGCGGGCGCGGGCCTCGCCTTCCTGTCACCGGTCCTCGGCTGGTTCGGCGTCGCGGTGACCGGCTCCGACACCTCCGCCAACGCCCTGTTCGGCGCGCTCCAGGTGACGGCGGCCCAGCAGTCCGGGCTCTCCCCGGAACTCCTCGCGGCCGCCAACAGCTCCGGCGGCGTCCTCGGCAAGATGATCTCCCCGCAGAACCTGACGATCGCCTGCGCCGCCGTCGGACTCGCCGGCAAGGAGGGCGATCTGCTGCGCAAGGTGCTGCCGTGGAGCCTCGGGCTGCTCCTCGTGATGTGCCTGATCGTGGTGGGGCAGAGCACGGCGGTGCTCGGCTGGATGCTTCCGTGACGAGAGCCTGACCGTGGCTTGACGCTGCTCACAGCCCTTGTCGGTCGTTGCGGGTAGTTTGGGACGGCCGACGTGGGGTGACCGAGGTGGGTGGGGTGACCCATGCCGGGTGACCCCTGTCGGGCGATCGACGCCGGGTGACCGACGCCGGATCGACCGACGTACTTCCGATACCGCTGAACTCGCAGAGCTTGCAGAGAGGGTTGGCCGTGACTGCTGATCTGTCCCAGATCGTGAAGGCGTACGACGTTCGTGGGGTGGTCCCGGATCAGTGGGACGAGTCGCTGGCCGAGTTGTTCGGAGCGGCTTTCGCCCAGGTCACCGAGGCCACCGCGATCGTCGTCGGCCACGACATGCGCCCCTCGTCGCCGGGCCTGTCGCGGGCCTTCGCGCGTGGTGCGGCGGCGTGCGGAGTGGACGTCACCGAGATCGGGCTCTGCTCGACGGACCAGCTGTACTACGCCTCGGGCGCGCTGAACCTGCCGGGTGCGATGTTCACGGCCTCGCACAACCCCGCCCAGTACAACGGCATCAAGATGTGCCGCGCGGGCGCCGCCCCCGTCGGCCAGGACACCGGCCTCGCGGACATCCGCGCCCTGGTGGAGGGCTGGACCGCGACCGGCGCCCCCGAGCCCGCCGCGCGCCCGGGCACCCTCACGCAGCGCGACACCCTCACCGACTACGCGGCGCACCTGCGCGGCCTGGTCGACCTCACGTCGAGCCGGCCCCTCAAGGTCGTCGTCGACGCGGGCAACGGCATGGGCGGGCACACGGTCCCCACCGTTTTCGAGGGCCTGCCCCTGGAGCTCGTACCGATGTACTTCGAGCTGGACGGCACCTTCCCCAACCACGAGGCGAACCCCCTGGACCCGGCGAACATCGTGGACCTCCAGGCGCGCGTGCGCGCGGAGGGCGCCGACCTGGGCATCGCCTTCGACGGTGACGCCGACCGCTGCTTCGTCGTCGACGAGAACGGCGCGCCGGTCTCCCCCTCCGCCATCACCGCCCTGGTCGCCTCCCGCGAGCTGGCCAAGCACGGCGGCAAGGGCACGGTCATCCACAACCTGATCACCTCCTGGTCGGTCCCGGAGGTCGTCAAGGAGAACGGCGGCACGCCCGTGCGCACGCGCGTGGGCCACTCCTTCATCAAGGCCGAGATGGCCAGGACCGGCGCGATCTTCGGTGGCGAACACTCCGCGCACTACTACTTCAAGGACTTCTGGAACGCGGACACGGGCATGCTCGCCGCCCTCCACGTCCTGGCGGCCCTGGGCGAGCAGGACGGCCCGCTCTCCGCGCTCGTCGCCCAGTACGACCGTTATGCCGGCTCCGGCGAGATCAACTCCACGGTCGACGACCAGACCGCCCGCCTGGCCGCGATCAAGGAGGCGTACGCGGGACAGGACGGAGTGACCCTGGACGAGTTGGACGGCCTGACGGTGACCGCCGCCGACTGGTGGTTCAACGTCCGCGCCTCCAACACCGAGCCCCTGCTGCGGCTGAACGTCGAGGCGCGGGACGAGGCCACCATGGCCAAGGCCCGCGACGAGGCCCTGGCGATCATCCGCGGCTGAGCGGCTGAGGAGCGGCTGACGCCCCACGCGCGCGTGCGGCACCGGGGGTGCGGGGCGGGCCGCAGACCTCTCCACACCCCCCACGTCCCGCCTTTTGCGGAGGTAGGCTGACCGGGTCGCATCCTGTGCGGCGGCAAGGTCGTATTCTGTGCGGCCGCACTGCGAAAACCTCACCACATCAGCTCGAAGGGACCCACCCCATGGCGCTCGAAGCCGGCCTCCTGGAGATCCTCGCCTGCCCGGCCTGCCACGCCCCGCTCAAGGAGACGGACACCGAGCTGATCTGCACGGCCGACGCCAAGGAGTGCGGCCTGGCCTACCCCGTCCGCGACGGCATCCCCGTACTCCTGGTCGACGAGGCCCGCCGCCCCGCGTAACGGCATCCGCCCCGGCACGACCCAGCAGCGCGCGGGAAGCCGCGCAGGCGATTCGGAGGCCGTACCCCATGCTCGACGAGTCATTGCTCGATGCCCCCGAGGCGCTGGCGCGCGCCGACCGCCGGGGACTGCTGCGCGGCGCGGCCGAAGCGGGCGCCCGCGTCCGCACCGCGGTCCGCCACGCCGCCGAGGCCGGGCTGACGGAGCTCAAGCCCGACGGCCGCCCCCGCGCCATCCTGATCGCGGGCCCGGGCACCGCGGCAACCTGCGTCGCCAACCTGCTCGACGGCCTCGCCGGCGCCGGCTGCCCCGTCATCCGCCTGGCCCCGACCGGCGTCGCCCCCGCCGCGGGCGCCCTGCGCTGGGCGCTGCCCGGCTGGGTGGGCCCCGTGGACCTCCTCCTCATCGCCACCCCGGACGGCTCCGAACCGGGCCTGACCCTCCTCGCCGAACAGGCGTACCGCCGCGGCTGCACGGTCGTCGCCGTCGCCCCCGCGCGCACGCCGATCGCCGAGAGCGTCGAGGGCAGCCACGGCCTCACCGTCCCCCTGGCGACCTCGCCCTACGGCGCGTACGAGGGCGCGCACGACGAGAGCACCCGGGACTCCGGTTCGTACGAGGCACGCCGCGTCGAGGACGAATCCGCGCCCGGCGCCCCCTGCACCCTGTGGGCCCTGCTCGTCCCGCTCCTCGTGCTGCTGGACCGCACCGGCCTGATCGCCGCCCCGGTCGACGCCCTGCAGAAGGTCGCCGACCGCCTCGACCGCGTCGCGGAACGCTGCGGTCCGGCCATCGCGACGTACAGCAACCCCGCCAAGACACTCGCCGCCGAGCTCGCCGACGCGCTCCCGCTGATCTGGACCGAGGGCCGGTCCGCGGGCGCCCTGGGCCGCCGCTTCGCCACCACCCTCGCCGAGCTGGCCGGGCACGCCGCGCTCGCCGCGGAGCTGCCCGAGGCCCTGCCCGCCCACGGCGCGCTCCTCGCGGGCAACCCCGCGGGCGGCGACGACACCGACGACTTCTTCCGCGACCGCGTCGACGACCCGGCGTGCCTTCGCGCGCGCGTGGTGCTGCTCCGCGACCGCCCGGTGGATGCCGGGGGCCTCACGGCCGCCCCCGCCGCCCGCGAGCTCGCGCACGGCCACGACGTGGCGCTCAGCGAGCTGGAGCCGGAGGGCGGCGACGAACTGGAAGCGCTCGCCGAGCTGATCGCCGTCACGGATTTCGCCGCCGTTTACCTGGCGCTCGCTTCCGGCCACCGATCATGACAACGCGACCGCACAGACAGCGACCACAGTTCAGCACTCGCGTACGCAGTAGCCAGCAGCACTAAGGGAGAGCCCCTCCGTGGACCGCCTCACCAACACCATCCGCCCCTACGCCTGGGGATCCACCACCGCCATCGCGCGGCTCCTGGGCGCCGAGCCGAGCGGCGAGCCGCAGGCCGAGATGTGGATGGGCGCCCACCCGGGAGCGCCCTCGCGCACCGAGCGCGGCGCGCTGAACGAGGTCATCGAGGCGGACCCGGAGCGCGAGCTCGGCACGGAGGCGGTCGCCAAGTTCGGCCCGCGCCTGCCCTTCCTCTTCAAGATCCTCGCCGCGGGCGCCCCGCTCTCCCTCCAGGTGCATCCCGACCTCGCGCAGGCGAAGGAGGGTTACGCGGACGAGGAGCGCCGCGGCGTCCCCATCGACGCCCCGAACCGCAACTACAAGGACGCCAACCACAAGCCCGAACTGATCTGCGCCCTCACGCCGTTCGACGGCCTGTGCGGCTTCCGAGCCCCGGCCCGGACCGCGGACCTCCTGGAGGCCCTGGGCGTCGACTCCCTCAAGCCGTACGTCGATCTGCTGCGCGCCCACCCCGAAGAGGCCGCCCTGCGCGAGGTCCTCACGGCCGTGCTGAGCGCCGACCCCGAACAGATGGCCGAGACGGTCACCGAGTTCACGACCGCCGCCCAGCGCCTCGGCGGCGTCTACGCCCCGTACGCCGACCTCGCGCACCACTACCCCGGCGACCCCGGCGTCATCGCGGCGATGCTGCTCAACCACGTACGACTCCAGCCCGGCGAGGCCCTGTTCCTCGGCGCCGGCGTCCCACACGCCTACCTCGACGGCCTCGGCGTCGAGATCATGGCCAACTCCGACAACGTCCTGCGCTGCGGCCTGACCCCCAAGCACGTCGACGTCCCCGAACTCCTGCGCATCGTCCGCTTCGAGGCGACCGACCCCGGCGTCCTGCGCCCCGAGGCGTCGCCCGCCGGCGAAGAGGTCTACGAAACCCCGATCGACGAGTTCCGCCTCTCCCGCTTCGTCCTGCCCGAGGGCGCGGCCCCGCACGACCTCACCGCCGCCACCCCGCAGATCCTGCTCTGCACCGCGGGCACCGTCCGCGCGGGCGACCTGCCCCTGACACCCGGCCGGTCCGCATTCGTCCCCGCGGGAGAAAAGGCTGAAGTGTCCGGAGTGGGCACGGTTTTCCGGGCCACAGTGGTGGCCTGACGCACCAACACGCTCCCGTGCTGCAACAATGACCCACCGCAAAGGACGGGCAAAGCACCGCCCGCCGGCGTAGGCCGAGCACACAAGAGCACACACGAAGGCGAAGGGACCCCCGGCACTATGAGCGCGTCAGGCGGAACAAAGGCGATCGTCGCGGCACTCGCCGCGAATCTCGCGATCGCGGTGGCGAAATTCGTCGCGTTCATCTTCAGCGGCTCGTCGTCGATGCTCGCCGAGAGCGTCCACTCGCTCGCCGACTCCGGCAACCAAGGGCTGCTGCTCCTCGGCGGCAAGAAGGCCCAGCGCGAGGCGACCCCGCAACACCCCTTCGGCTACGGCCGCGAGCGTTACATCTACGCCTTCCTCGTCTCGATCGTCCTCTTCTCGGTCGGCGGCATGTTCGCGATCTACGAGGGCTACGAGAAGATCAAGAGCCCGCACGACATCGAGCACTGGTACTGGCCCGTCGGGGTCCTGGTGTTCGCGATCATCGCGGAGAGCTTCTCCTTCCGGACGGCCATCAAGGAGTCCAACGAGACGCGCGGTAACCTCACCTGGACCCAGTTCGTCCGCCGCGCCAAGGCCCCCGAGCTGCCGGTCGTCCTCCTTGAAGACCTCGGCGCGCTCGTCGGCCTGATCCTCGCCCTCGGCGGCGTCAGCCTGGCGCTCGCCACCGGTGACGGCGTGTGGGACGGCATCGGCACGCTCTGCATCGGCGTCCTGCTCATCGTGATCGCCATCGTCCTCGCCGCCGAGACCAAGTCCCTCCTGCTCGGCGAGGCCGCCGGCACCGAAGAGGTCGCGAAGATCGAGAAGGCCCTGGTCGACGGCGACACGGTCACCAAGGTCATCCACATGCGCACGCTCCACCTCGGCCCCGAGGAGCTGCTCGTCGCCGCCAAGGTCGCCGTCCGGCACGACGACACCGCCACGGAGGTCGCCGCCGCGATCAACGCGGCCGAGGAGCGCATCCGCGCCGCGGTCCCGATCGCCCGCGTGATCTACCTCGAACCGGACATCTACAGCGAGTCCGCGGCAGCCGAGGGCACCAACCCGGCGAAGTCGCCCGGCAACCACTGACTTTCCTCTCGTACGTACGTGGAGGGGGCCCCGCACCGAACAAGGTGCGGGGCCCCCTCCACGTATCCGCATCTACGGGCCTGCCGAAGATCCTGCCTACTGGACCTCACGCAGCACATCGAGGATCGCGGCGTCGTCCAGCGCCGCCCCGAGCCGCTCCCGGAAGCCCGTGTCCATGAGCTTGCGCGACAGCAACGCGAGAATCCGCAGATGCTCGTCCCCGGCGGCCGCCTCCGGCACGGAGATCATGAAGACCAGCTTGGCCTTCGTCCCGTCGAGCGAACCCCACTCGATGCCCTCCGCGGACCGGGCGAACCCCACGACCGCCGCGTCCACGGCATCGGTCTTGGCATGCGGAATGGCGATCTCCTCGCCGAGTCCGGTGGTCCCCTGCGCCTCGCGCCGCAGCGCGGTACGCACCAGCTCCTCCACGTCGTTGACCTTGCCCGTGGTGGCGAGGAGCACGGCCATCTCCCGGATCGCCGCGTCCTTGTCCGCGGCAGCGAGCCGGCCCTTCACGGTCTGCTGGGTGAGATAACCGGACAGAACCTCACCGACGGGAGCCTCCGTTGCCTCGGGCGCCTTGCCCGTGGGAGAGGCGGTCCGCGCGGACTGCTCCTTGTGCGGCGACCCGGCGACCCCGGCGACCCCGTCGACCCCGTCGCCCAGGGAGGCCCCGCGCCGCTTCCGCTCGCTGAGGTCGATGAGCGTGACCGTGGAGAGCGCGGTGACGACCGTGCCGATCGCGACGGCCACGAAGAACATCGGTACGCCACCGATGGCGCCGAGCACCGCCACGATCGGCCCGCCGTGCGGCACCGCGTCCTTGACGCTCGCCATACCGGCGACGGCACCGGCGACGGCGCCGCCGAGCATGTTGGCGGGGATGACCTGAGCGGGCCGCGCGGCCGCGAACGGAATCGCACCCTCCGAGATCCCGAACATCCCCATGAACAGCGAAGCCATTCCGGTCTCGCGCTCCTGCTCCGAGTAGAGCCGCCGCCGGACCAGCGTGGCGAGGCCCTGCCCGAGCGGCATCACGGGAATGGCGGCGGCACACATGCCCATCACGGTCTGGTTGCCGGTCGCGATGAGCCCCGTACCGAACAAGAACGCGGTCTTGTTGACCGGACCGCCCATGTCGAACGCGATCATGAGCCCGAGAATCGCGCCGAGCAGGATCGCGCTGGTGCCGGTCATGCCGCTGAGCCAGTCGGTCAGGTGCTCGAAGACCCACGAGATCGGCTTGCCGATGACGTAGATGAAGAACAACCCGAGCGCCGTGGTCGCCACGATCGGGATCACGATGATCGGCATGATCGGCCGGACGAACTTCGGGACCTCGACCTTCTTGATCCACACCACCAGATAACCGGCCAGGAACCCGGTCACGATGGCGCCGATGAAGCCCGCCCCCGCCTTGGAGTCGTACAGCTCACCGGTGTTGGCGATCCACCCGCCGATCATGCCCGGCACCAGCGCCGGCCGGTCCCCGATGGCGTACGCGATGTACCCCGACAGGATCGGCACCATCAGCGTGAAGCCGATGACCCCGATGGCGTTGACGTGCGCCCAGAGGGTCCCTTCCGGGATCACATAGCCCTTGGACGTGGCGTCACCGCCGAGCGCCAGCGAGACCGCGATCAGCAGACCGCCGACCACCACGAACGGAATCATGTACGAGACGCCGTTCATCAGCGCTTTGTACGCGACGCTCCGCTCCCGGCCGCCCCTGCCGCCGCCCCCGCCGCGGGAGACAGGCTCCGTGGAATCACCGCCGCCGCCGTGCACGGGCGCGCTCCGCACCCGCTCGATCAGCCGCTCTGGATGACTGATGCCCTCGGACACCCCGACGGACAGCACCCGCTTGCCCACGAAACGGCTGCGGTCCACGTCCTTGTCCGCCGCGATGATGACGCCGTCGGCCTCTCTGACATCGTTGTCAGAGAGGACGTTCTCGGCTCCGATGGAGCCCTGCGTCTCCACCTTCATGTCGATCCCGAGGCTCTCCGCCGCCTGCGAGAGCTTCTCCGCCGCCATATACGTATGGGCGATGCCGGTCGGGCACGCGGTCACCGCGAGCAACTTCAACCTCTTCTGCCCGCTGCTGTCCCCGCCTATGAGCGGCGGGTCGGCCGGACTGGTCACCTGGATCTCCTCACGCCATTGCCGAACGAGATCGCGCAAACGTTCCCGGTCCCGTTCTCGATCCCGTTCCGGATCTCAGGGCATCCTGCAACACGTAAGCGCAGGATCAAAAGCGCAAAGGTCCCATAACATCCAGGTCTGCCGCCCTATCCGCCAGAGATCCGTGCCCGGAGGCGGGCTGGGGCTTGCTGCGCCGATCGGTGTAGCTTTGTGACTGAGCCAGACGTCGCTGCTGATGGCGGTCGGGCGGTCCGCACACGGACCGGCCGAGGGAGAGAGGGCCTCCGACGGACTGCGCTGCGCGCGCCGGTGCGCCCTTGTACCCGACGCCGCAGGTCAGCCATGCCCCACCCCTCGACCAACCCCACGAGGAGCAGCTCACTCATGACCACTGCCACCAACGGCCAGGACTTCAAGGTCGCCGACCTCTCGCTCGCCGAGTTCGGCCGCAAGGAGATCACTCTCGCCGAGCACGAGATGCCCGGCCTGATGTCGATCCGCAAGGAGTACGCCGCGACGCAGCCGCTCGCCGGCGCCCGCATCATGGGCTCGCTGCACATGACCGTGCAGACCGCCGTGCTCATCGAGACCCTGGTCGCCCTCGGCGCCGATGTCCGCTGGGCCTCCTGCAACATCTTCTCCACCCAGGACCACGCCGCCGCGGCCATCGCCGTCGGCCCGAACGGCACCCCGGACAACCCTCAGGGCATCCCGGTCTTCGCCTGGAAGGGCGAGACCCTGGAGGAGTACTGGTGGTGCACGGAGCAGGCCCTGACCTGGCCGAACACCCCCACCGGCGGCCCGAACATGATCCTGGACGACGGCGGCGACGCCACGCTCCTGGTCCACAAGGGCGTCGAGTACGAGAAGGACGGCAAGGTCCCCTCGCCCGACACCGCCGACTCCGACGAGCACCGCGTCGTCCTGGAGCTCCTCAACCGCACCATCACCGAGGGCTCGCAGAAGTGGACCCAGCTCGCCTCGGAGATCCGCGGCGTGACGGAGGAGACCACGACGGGCGTCCACCGCCTGTACGAGATGCACCGCGACGGCACCCTCCTCTTCCCGGCGATCAACGTGAACGACGCCGTGACGAAGTCGAAGTTCGACAACAAGTACGGCTGCCGCCACTCGCTGATCGACGGCATCAACCGCGCCACCGACGTCCTGATCGGCGGCAAGACCGCCGTCGTCTGCGGCTACGGCGACGTGGGCAAGGGCTGCGCGGAGTCCCTGCGCGGCCAGGGCGCCCGAGTGATCATCACCGAGATCGACCCGATCTGCGCCCTTCAGGCGGCCATGGACGGCTACCAGGTCACGACGCTGGACGAGGTCGTCGACAAGGCGGACATCTTCGTCACGACCACCGGCAACAAGGACATCATCATGGCCTCGGACATGGCCAAGATGAAGCACCAGGCGATCGTCGGAAACATCGGCCACTTCGACAACGAGATCGACATGGCCGGCCTGGCCGCCATCCCCGGCATCGTCAAGGACGAGGTCAAGCCGCAGGTCCACACCTGGACGTTCCCCGACGGCAAGGTCCTGATCGTGCTGTCGGAGGGCCGTCTGCTCAACCTGGGCAACGCGACCGGCCACCCGTCCTTCGTGATGTCCAACTCGTTCGCGGACCAGACCCTGGCCCAGATCGAGCTGTACACCAAGCAGGAGGAGTACCCGACCGACGTCTACGTGCTCCCCAAGCACCTGGACGAGAAGGTCGCCCGCCTCCACCTCGACGCACTCGGCGTGAAGCTCACGACGCTCCGCCCCGAGCAGGCCGCGTACATCGGCATCGAGGTCGAGGGCCCGTACAAGTCGGACCACTACCGCTACTGACGGCCGCCCGGCCATCGGTCAGCCCCACTTCAGCAGGCCCTCGCCCCCGCGGCGGGGGCCTGCCCCTTTGGCCTCCAGGAACCGACCCTGACCGCTCACCGCAGGTACTGACACGAGGACCCACGCCCATGCCCCGCGGCCGATATTCGCTCCATGATCCGCACGATCACACCCCCCTCGGCGAAGAACACTTCCACTGCGCGCCCGGCCCCTCCGGCTGGCGCTACGTCTCTCAGAGGACCACCCCCTCAGGCACCCCCGCGGGCTCCGTCGACCTTGCGCTCGACGACCGCGGCCGCCCCATCCGCCTCGAACTGCGCGCGGGCGACTGGCAGGTCCGCGCCGCCGCCCTCAACGGCGTCACCTGGGTCCGCACCGACCCCACCGGCGCCCATGCCACCGAGGACAACGCGCCCGCCCACACCTTCACCGGTACATCCCCCGCCTTCCTCATCGCGACGGCCCGGCTGCTGCGCCTGACCCCCGACTCCCCCGCGACCCGCATCCGCCTGGTCGCCTTCACGGACCCGGTCCTCGCCCCCCGCACGCTCGACCAGTCCTGGGCCCTGCTGAAAACAGAAGCACACGCCACTGACAACGGCCCGCTGACCGTGGACGAATACCAGGTCACAGCCCTGGACACCGGCGAACAGCACACGGTCCACATCACCGGCGACGTCATCCTCGCGGCCCCCGGCATCGAGCTCGAACACCTCGAAACCCCGCCGTCGGCCTTCGCCTGACGCCGCGTACGCCCAGCCGACTATGCAGGCGGCACGAACCCGGTGGCCGGACGCGGTGATTCCTCGCCCCCAGGCCGACTCGCCGGCGGTGCGGCGCCCGGAGCGGCGGACGGCGGCACGAACCCCGCCGAAGGGCCTTCGCCGACCCGCACCTCACGGAACCCGCCGGGGCCAGGCACGGCAGAGTAAGCCGCCTCCCCGCCAAAGGCCCGCCGCGCATCGCGGGCCTGCCGCTCGTGCACGACAGCGGCCAGATACGCCGCCGGCGGAACGCCCTGCGGCGCCGCGGCCCCCGTCCGCTCCGCCAGATCACCGGCCAGCCGCTCCGCCATCGCCCAGCCCACCTGCGGATCCAGCTGCCCCATCCGCGTCAGGTACTGCCGGATCGCCAGCCACAGCCCCTCGGGCACACCGGACAGATCGAGCCCGGAGAACCGCCCCATCAGCCAAGGCGGCGGCGGAGGCACGAAACCCGTACGCCCCGCGGGCACCCGCTCACGCACGACCAACGTGCCCGCGAACACATCCCCGAGCCGCCGCCCACGCGCCGACACCAGCGACGCGACACACGCCACCACCCCGAACGTCATGAGAATCTCGACGACCCCCACGGCCCCCCGCACCAGCGCGTGCCGGAACCGAATGGGCCCCCCGTCGTCCCGCACCACCCGCAACCCGCACGCCAGCTTCCCCAGCGACCGCCCATGACTGAGCGTCTCCACGGCTATGGGCCCACCGACCAGAACGAGTACGAAGGCGGCGACCGCGACCGCGGCAGCCGCGGCGTCGTCCAACGAGGACGTCGAAGCGACGATCCCCAGGGTCACCGCCAGATAGACCGACCACGCCACGGCCATGTCGACCAGCACGGCCAGCACCCGGCTCGGCAGCTTCGCCGGACGCAGCTCCAACGCCACCGCCTCACCCGTCACAAGCTCACTCACGCCCGCCGCCCTTCCCTGCCCTGCCGTAGGACTGGCCAGTCTGCCAAGCTGAGCAGCCACGCCGCAGTACGAGGAGCAGCCACCCGATGGACCTCGACGTCTTCGTGTCCGCCCACCGAGCCGACTGGGACCGACTGGAAGCCCTGCTGCGCCGCCAACGCCGCCTCACCGGAGCCGAGGCCGACGAACTCGTCACCCTCTATCAGCGCACCGCCACCCATCTCTCCCTGATCCAGTCCAGCGCACCGGACCCGCAGCTCACCGGACGCCTGACCCACCTGGTGGCACGCGCGCGTAGCGCCGTGACCGGCACCCGCCGCGCCTCCTGGCGTGACGTGACCCACTTCCTGACGCACGGCTTCCCGGCAGCGGTCTACCGCTCCCGCCACTGGTGGGTCCCCACCGCGCTGCTCTCGACGGCCCTTGCCGCGGTCATCGGCTGGTGGATCGCCGCACACCCCGAAGTCCGGTCCTCGATCGCCGCCCCCAGTGAACTGCGCGAGCTGACCCGCCCCGGCGGTGAGTACGAGACGTACTACTCCAGCCACCCGGCGGCGTCCTTCGCCGCCCAGGTCTGGACGAACAACGCCCAGGCCGCCGCCATGTGCCTCGTCCTGGGCGCCTTCCTCTGCTTCCCCGTCGTCTGGATCCTCTTCCAGAACATGCTCAATCTCGGGGTGGGTATCGGCCTGATGTCCTCGGTCGGCCGCCTCGACACCTTCCTCGGCCTGGTCCTCCCGCACGGCCTCCTGGAACTGACGGCCGTCTTCGTAGCCGCCGGCACAGGCCTGCGCCTCGGTTGGACCCTCATCGACCCGGGCCCCCGCCCACGCCGCACGGCCCTGGCAGAGGAGGGACGCGCGGCACTGGGCATGGCGATCGGCCTTGCTCTGGTCCTGTTCGTATCGGGCGCCATCGAAGGCTTCGTCACCCCATCGGGCCTGCCGACCTGGGCCCGCATCACCATCGGAATCGCCGCCGAGCTGGCGTTCCTCGCGTACGTCTACGTCCTGGGCGGCAGAGCCACCCGGGCGGGTGAAACGGGGGACCTGGACCGGACCGACCGCAGCGCCTCCGCCCCCACCGCGGCGTGATGTGCGTAGGGCCCCGGTGAGCTGCTAGTCTCCTCTTCGCCCCAAGAAAACCGTTGACACGGAAGGACTGGGGAGGTAGATTCGAACAGTTGCCTAGAACTGGACAAGTCCAGGGGCGGCGGTTTAAAGTCTGCTTGCTTCTCGAATTACATCAATTGAGAAGCCGCCCCGATTCATTCGGAACTGAAGCCGGTAAGACCGGCCGAAAACTTCTGATAAAGTCGGATCAGCCGAAAGGCAAAGGCCCTCCAGCGGCCACCGGAAATGAAATCCGAACCGGAAACGGAACGGAAAACGGATCTGGTAAGGTTGGAAACACGAAATACCGAAGGGAAGCGCCCGGAGGAAAGCCCGAGAGGGTGAGTACAAAGGAAGCGTCCGTTCCTTGAGAACTCAACAGCGTGCCAAAAGTCAACGCCAGATATGTTGATACCCCGGCTCACTTCGGTGAG